>CACZGZ010000008.1 GCA_902780845.1 uncultured Eubacteriales bacterium | reverse complement strand
AGTCCACGCTGAAAAGGGTGAGGACGTGCTTAAGGACGCCATCTCCGTTGACGAGGGAGCATCCTACTTCGGAGAGGTCGCACTGGTTCCTTACGATTCACCGATACAGAATTCAGGAGTTCTCTTCCTGAACACCCTCTTCGATGAGAACGCATCCTGCCATTTCGCATTCGGCGAAGCTTATCCCGAGATCTACGGAGCAGAGGATATGACGGATGATGAACTCAAGGCTCTTGGAGTGAACTTCTCCATGACACACGAGGACTTCATGGTTGGATCAGCCGATCTTTCGATAATCGGAACCACCCACGACGGTGAAGAGGTTGAGATCTTCAGAGACGGAAACTTTACGTTCTGAATTACCGGGCTGCACTTGCAGCCCTTTTTATAGAGTAAGCTGAAACTGCAAAATATTGCTATTTTGGCTTACTTTTTAGAAGATGATTTTGATTAATGATATGCGAAAATAAGCCGAATTGATCTATTTGCAGATTTTCGGCTTATTATTTTTTGCAAAATCATCCAAGGCCGGACTTTAGTGCAAAGAAAAGTAAGCCGAATTGAGTATTATCCATCTAAAAAGCTTACTTGGGTTTTTAATAAGTGTAGATTACTAGGGAAAAAGTAAGCCGAGTTCCACAATATAATGAAACCCGGCTTATTTATCCTTTTAAATAATAATCTGTTTACAGTGCGGTCACATCTTCTTCCTGGAGAAGGGGAATGCTCCTTGCTCTCAAGGCAGCTTCCACAGCGTCGGCGTCCTCAACGCGGATGACCAGATATGCGCTGTCGCTCTTTGTAAGGAAGGCGTACATGTACTCCATGTTTACCCCGATGGCGCTGATGACTTTGACGATCCTGGCAAGTCCGCCGGGTCTGTCCTCAAGTTTGCAGCCTACGACGTCTGTGATCTTAACTATATGACCGTCTTCCCTAAGAGCGGAAACGGCTTTATCGATATCGTCCACGATCAGTCTGAAGATGCCGAAATCCTGAGTCTCGGCTACGGAAAGCGCACGGATATCTATATTGTTGGCACAAAGGCAGTCGGTGATCTCCTGTAATTTGCCTGCTTCGTTCTCTACGAATACTGATAATTGTCTGATGCTCATTTCATTCACCTCCTGTGTATATTTTAGTCGTGAAGTTTTCTCTTGTCAACGACTCTCACAGCCTTGCCCTCTGATCTCACTACTGACTTAGGCGGCAGCAGGTGTACCTTGGGTCCGATACCAAGCATGGATCTCATGGCTGCAACCAGATCCTTTTCCATCTTTGCTATATCGCTTACCTTGTCGGAGAACTGATCCGGTGTGAGCTCTACGTTGATGTCGAAGGTATCTGTGTTGTTCACGCGGTCCACGATGATCTGATAGTTCGGAGTGTAGCCCTCGTTGAGGAGCACTGTTTCGATCTGTGAAGGGAATACGTTGACTCCTCTGATGATCATCATGTCGTCGGATCTTCCGAGCGGCTTGCTCATCCTTACGTGAGTACGTCCGCAGGAACATTTCTTTCTGGTGAGCCTGCAGAGGTCACGGGTCCTGTATCTTAAGAGAGGGAAAGCTTCCTTATCGAGTGACGTGAATACCAGCTCACCGATCTCGCCTTCGGGAAGGGGTTCGCCTGTTTCGGGGTTGATGATCTCAGCATAGAAGTGATCCTCATTTATATGCATTCCGGCCTGCTCCTCGCACTCGAAAGATACGCCGGGGCCGCTGAGCTCGGTAAGTCCATAGATGTCATATGCCTTGATACCCAAAGTATCTTCGATATTGTGTCTCATTTCCTCTGTCCAGGGCTCGGCTCCGAAGATGCCGGCCTTGAGGGGGATATCATCCGCAGAATATCCCTGTTCGTGAAGTGATTCACCTAAGTAAGCCGCATATGAAGGAGTGCAGCAAAGTATCGTAGCCCCCATATCCATGATGAACTGCATCTGTCTGTCGGTATTTCCCGATGACATCGGAAGGGTCAGGCAGCCTACCTTGTGAGATCCGCCGTTCAGACCTGCGCCTCCGGTGAAGAGACCGAAGCCGTAGGATACCTGACAAATATCATTTTCATCTCCTCCGGCAGCTACGATGGCTCTGGCGCAGCACTCGTCCCAGAGGTCTATATCGTGCTGAGTATAGTAGGCTACTACGCGTTTACCGGTGGTTCCGGATGTGGAATGGATCCTGACGCAGTCGCTCAATGGCCTTGCCAGCATCCCGAATGGATAGGCTTCTCTGAGATCCGCTTTGGAGACGAAAGGAAGCTTATGGATATCTTCTATTCCTTTGATATCCTCAGGGCTGACACCCTTAGCGTCCATGAGATCTCTGTAGTACTTTACGTTGTCGTAAACATTTTTTACCTGTTTAACGATCTTTTCTGATTGGATTCGCTGGATCTCTTCCAGTGGCATTGTTTCGATTTCCTTCTGGTAATAACGTTTTTCTTCCATTTATTTCTCCTTTAAATAAATTACAGACTCGGGAAGCTATCAAAAAACCCTCTTCCCACAGGGAAAGAGGGCGAGTCATCGCGGTACCACCTCTTTTTCACCCAGGCCTTGCGGACTGAGCCTCAACGGGCACTATCATGCCCTGACGTGATAACGGTCGTCTGCCGGCGGCGCCTAGTTGGAAGATCCGTTCAGCGTGCATCTCTCGGAATGAATTCGGTCGCTTAATCACTTACTGCCTCGCAGCACCCGGCAGCTCTCTTGAAGCTTTAGGCGGCTTACTGGTTTCCGGTCATCGATTTTAGGTGTTATTCAAAATATGTGCCCATTATAACGCCACAAAAACTGTTTGTCAACAACAAAATTTAAAATATTTTTTGTTATTTTTTAACATATTTTGCTAAAGGGCGAGTTTGTTTCTGAGAGCTGCGATGTATCCGGCGTTCGCTCCGCAACAGCCCCCGATAAATTTGACTCCGGGATATTCTGCAGCCTTTGAAACCTCCGCTGCAAACTCATCGTAATCTATCTCTGAACCGCCTTCCATCATCGGCTTGCCGGCATTGGGTTTGAATATGAGGGGTATATCGCTCAATCTGGAGAATGTCTCAATTATCGGAAGGGCGTCCTCAGGACCTGAAGAACAGTTCAGCCCGATACCGATCGGGTCAAATGGTCGGAGTCCCTCGATAATGTCCGGGACAGAGTTACCCATCATCGTACGAGGACCTTTCTTAGGCGAGCTTTTCGTAAAGGTAAGACTTATCATAAGCGGTATATCGGGATCCACGTCTCTTACCGCCTTGGCCGCGATTTTTGCCATTTCCAGATCGAGGAAGGTCTGGATGTAAACCGCATCAGGACGACCTGCTATACCGGCTTCAGCCATCTCATGATAAATGTCGTATGCTTCTTCTTTGTCAATGGGTCCGAATGGCTTAAGAAGCCCTGTCAAAGGTCCCATGGCAAGAGATATATTGACATCTCTTCCATCCAGCGCATTGTGCGCGAGTTCCATAGCACGGCTTATGATCTGGGGCACTGTGTAATCAGTTCCCTTCATCGCCAGTCGGTTTGCTCCGAAGGTATTTGCCAGAACGTATTTAGCTCCCGCATCTGCCATTTCTTTGTGAAGTTCCATAACGATCTCAGGTTTTTCTATGTTATATCTCCACACTGCTACTTTGTCATCAGTCTTTTCCCAAAGGCTGGTACCGACTCCTCCGTCGATCAGAATGATATCGCTGTTCATGAGAAACCTCCTTTTACCTACTAATAAGATAGGCATATTATATACCCAGTGTTTCATAAAGTAAAGAAAAACAGTATTTTTATCAGTTCTTTGTGGTATAATAACCCTGTATGGAGGAAGAACCTGTATTATGAACGTAGTTTTTGAATTCTTAAGCGATGAGCCTATTGAAAACCTCATAACGTCGATGCGCTTTAAGATCGGCAAGGCGGTATACTTCGGATATCACGATACGATCGAGAAACTGAAGGACAGCACGACAAACTTCCTTAAAAAATACTGCGACGGTGAACAGGCAGTGTTCCACGCAATGTCCAGGTCCGACGTGCAGTCCATGACCAAGACCATGAGGCAGGCCATCGAATATGAAAAGAGTCAGGGAAACAGCACATATTTCGATATGACCGGAGGGGAGGAGGCCATCCTCATCGCTTTCGGACTGCTGGCAGGAGAATACGATACTCCAATGCATGCCTTTGATATAGAGAAGAACAAATTATCCAGACTGGAGGAGGGTTCTTCCAGATCCATCACCGACTGTGAGCCCAGGGAATTCGACCTCGATCTGGACAAGTATGTCGAGATGCACGGGGGAAGGATCAACTACAATCTCCATAAGGCCTCAAAGAATATCGATGATCCCGAGTTTTCCGAAGACGTGGAGAAACTCTGGTCGATAGAGAACGACTTTACCGAGGAGTGGAATCTGCTTTCCATATTCCTGAGGACTCATATGATGCCCGAGGCATCACTTGAAGTGAACTGCGATCTTGAAAAGACCGAATCACTTTTAAGAAGCGCGAACAACAGGCTGAACACCCTTGAAAAGTTTAACCGCATAATGGACAGGCTGGGAGCTGAAGGCCTTCTTCAGGATCTCAGGCATTCAGACGGGGTATACAGCTTCAGATACAAGGACAAGGCGGTGAGGGACTGCTTAAGGGACGGAGGAAGCACCCTGGAACTCTACGTGTATAAGCGTGAGCAGGCAGATTCCAACGACTGCAAGGTCGGAGTCCACCTTGACTGGGACGGAGTCCTTCATTATTCCCCGGGTATCGATGTGCTGAACGAGATAGACGTGCTGACCCTTAAGGGAAACATACCCACCTTCATCTCCTGCAAGACGGGAAAGATGGGTCCTTCGAACACCCTTCATGCCCTGTATGAACTTCAGACGGTGGCCGAGAGATTCGGCGGCAAGTATGCAAAGAAAGTCCTCGTGACTTCGAGAATGCCTGCAGAGGTATATATCACCAGAGCTGAAGAGATGGAAATAAAAATAGAACAGATGAACGGAGCCGGACAGGATGAGTAATATGGAATGGCTTTCAAGAACTGAAAAATTAATAGGAAAGGACGCGCTGGACGTTTTAGCCGGGTCCAGGGTCGCCGTCTTCGGAGCAGGAGGCGTTGGAAGCTTCGTCATAGAAGCTCTCGCCAGATCCGGAGTGGGAGCGATAGACGTGATAGATAACGATCAGGTGAGCCTGAGCAATCTTAACAGGCAGCTGATCGCGACGCTGGATACCGTTGGCAAGGACAAGACGCAGGTCGTAAGGGAACGCATCGCGTCCATAAATCCGGATTGCAGGGTGACCGAGCACAGGATGTTCTTCCTTCCCGAGAATGCAGACGACTTTGACTTCACCGCATTCGACTATGTGGTGGATGCCATAGATACGGTTGCGGGCAAGCTCGCTATCATCGAGAAGTGCAGCGCGCTCGGGATCCCGGTGATAAGCTCCATGGGAACCGGAAACAAACTGGATCCTTCAGAGTTCCGGATAGCCGACATCTACGATACGAAGATCTGCCCTCTGGCCAAGGCCATCAGAAAAGAGTGCAGGAAGAGAGGGATAGAGTCACTTAAGGTGCTCTACTCTGAAGAGGAAGCCATCAAACCGGAGATGAGAGAAGGCGAGGAACTTCCTCCCGGGAAGAGAAGCACGCCCGGATCCATATCTTTCGTGCCCTCGGTTGCGGGGCTTATGATAGCGGGCGAAGTAATAAGAGATCTTATAAAAAAGGCGTAGCGCTTATGGAATACAGACTTACAGAAAAAGAATTTGAATACGTGCAGGCCTTCAAGAGAGACCTTCACATGCACCCCGAGACAGCTCATCACGAGTTCAGGACTACGGAAAAGATAAAGGAAGCCCTGAGCTCTTTACCCGGGATCGATATACTGGATACCGGATTCAGGACCGGTCTCATCGCGGTGATAAGAGGAAGGGAAGAAGGAAAGAAGATACTTCTCAGGGCTGATATAGACGCCATAGTCCAGAACGAAGAGTACGAGAGTCCGTGGAAGTCTCAGACGCCGGGAGTCATGCACGCCTGCGGCCATGACCTTCACACCTCGTCTCTCATAGGAGCTGCCGTTATCCTCTCAAAGATAAAGGCGGCAGGGGAGCTTAAGAACACCGTCTATCTCCTCTTCCAGCCGGCTGAAGAGGGTACCACGGGGGCCAGGATGGTCCTGGACAGCGGAGTGCTCGATGAGATAAAGCCGGACATGTGTTTCGGCTTCCATAACTGGCCCAAGCTGAGATCCGGGACCGTAGCCTGTCACAAGGGCGTCCTGATGTCAGGGAAGCGCAACTTTACGATAAATATTAAAGGCTCAGGCGGGCACGGTTCCATGCCCCATCTCAATATAGACCCGATAGTGTGCTCTGCGGCTGTCATCCAGAGCCTTCAGACTGTGGTGAGCAGGAATATGGATCCTTTGGATTCGGCTGTGCTGTCGGTAAGCATGATCGAAGGAGGAAAACCTGTAAACGTTGTGGCTGACGACGTCACGATGACCGCCACGATCAGATCCCTTTCGGACAAAGCTCTGGACAGGGCCATAGAGAGAGTGGAAAGCATAACAATGAACACGGCTCATGCCTATGAATGCGAGGCTGAGATAGACTGGAAGGAGAGGATCCCTTCGGTATTCAATACGGATGAGATGTATGAGGTGGCTCTCAGAGCCGCAGAAGAGACCGGAGCAGAGATAACGGATGTAGAACCCAGCCTGGCAAGCGAGGACTTCGCGCTTTACAGAACGGTGGCACCCAGTTTCTTTTACTGGATAGGAAGCACGCCGGAGGGCGAGGAGCCTGAGGATCTTCACAGACCCCGCTTCCACACTGACGACAGCATAATGAAGACCGCAGCAGAACTGTTCGTGAGAGCGGCAATGACTGAATAAAGGAGGGCAGCATGTCATACAACGTCAAAGAAGGGACCCTTCAGTTTGAAGGATATACCATGGATTATGCCGTATTCGGCAAAGGCACCAGACCGCTTCTTCTCATAAGAGGTCTTAATATAACCCGCCTTCAGGGAACAGTCCCCAATCTGGTCAGAAGATACAGGACCTACGCAGACAACTTCAGGATCTATGTTATCGACAGAAGGGAGCCTCTTCCGGAAGTCATAACGGATGAATTCCTGGCGGAGGATGTTTACGAGGGCTTCAGGGCTCTCGGCCTTGAGAGCGCCCCTGTGATAGGAAATTCCCAGGGAGGTATGATCGCCCAGTATCTCACCCTGAACCATCCTGAGATCGTGGAGAAGCTGGTTCTGAACGTTACCACATCGACTCCCAACCCGGTGCTTAAGAAGAACGTGGAGAACTGGGAGAAGATGACGAGGGAAAAGGGACTCGGATACGTGTCCGACTCCTTCATGGCCATGACCTATCCTCCGGGAAAGGAGCCCGGCCTGCTTCCCGAAGGGGAAGTGTTCGCTGTGGGTACCAAGTCACACCCTGAAGAGGAGTTCATAGCTCTGGCCAGGGCCTGTCTCACCTGTAATACGAAGGACAGACTCAGCGAGATAAAATGCCCCGTACTGGTGCTGGGCGGCGGAAAGGACATAATAATGTCGCCGGAAGCCTCTGTGGAACTTGCGGAGGGCCTCGGAACGGAAGCCGTCATCTTCGAAGAACTGGGACACGGAGCCTATGAGGATCCGGAGTATCAGAAACTCGTACTGGACTTCCTCAATAAATAGGATATATACGCTTAAGACATAGTTATCTTTTTGGCTATGTCTTTTATTTTTTTGCAGGCTATGGTATAATACACCATAATAGTGGGAGAGTAGGGTCTTTTTCGTTTTAACCATGCGAAGAGGATCTATATTCTCAGAAGGAGTATGCGTCGCAAGACGCCGTTTATGTCAGGTAATACAAAGAGAAAATTCAAGGATAACTTTTGGTATTTGGTATTCTGGCCGGTATATCTGGCTGTGTTCATGGCGCTTGAAGTTCTGGATGAAGGAAAGACGTTCCACGTTGTACACTGCTTCGTGGATGACATCATCCCGTTCAATGAGTTCTTCGTCATACCATACCTCACATGGCATGTGCTGATACCTGTGACGCTGGTATACACGCTGGTGAGGGAGACGGATAACTTCAGGAAACTGATGAGGTTCTTCATACTCACCTTCACGGTGGTAGTGGTGATCTACATGGTATATCCGAGCTGCCTTGAACTGAGACCGGAAGTCTTTCCGAGAGAAAACATCTTCACTGACGTAGTGAGATTCGTCTACTTGGTCGACACGCCCACTAACGTCTGTCCTTCGCTCCATATAATCGGTTCCCTGGGACTGCTCTTCGTATCCTGGGATACCAGAGGCAAGGACAGCGTGCCCAAGAAAGTTTTTATGGCGCTTGCCGTAGTGTTCATCTGTCTTTCCACAATGTTCATGAAACAGCATTCATTCGTGGATATACTGGTGGCCATTCCCGTATCCTTCATAGGATGGGTGCTCTGTTTCCGGGGAAAGGAAATTGAAAAGATAGAGACCGCTATTAATAAAAACTGATAAGCTATTTGATCAGGAGAGGGAAATTGGAAAACAAAGAAATCAAAGGATATAAGGAAGCCTGCGAGTTAGTCGACAAAGTCCTTAAATCAAAAAACAGATATAACTTATACAAGGAAGGGCTGAGACCCATCGCGAACCTCAAGCAGATGCTTGAGACTTCAGCGGAACTCTTCGGAGATAACGTCGCCTTCTGGCAGAAGTTCAATAAGGGCGAAGCCTATACACCGGTAACCTACAAAGAAACATTAAGAGATGTCAACGCCCTCGGCACAGCGCTCATAAGCAGAGGGCTCAGGAACAAAAAAATCGCTGTCATCGGTGAGAACAGCTACTACTGGGCTATTAGCTATCTTGCAGTAGCCTGCGGAACAGGCATCGTAGTTCCCCTTGACAAGGAACTGAGCGCGTCTGAACTGGAGCAGCTGGTGGAACAGTCCGGAGTATCCTGCGTTCTTATGAGCAGCAAGTATAAACTGACCTTCAAGGGAATGCTCGACAGAAACGTTGGAAATCTTGAATTCCTCGTTGACACAGGAGCGGATTCATCGGTCGAAAGAGTCTATGCCATTAAGGAACTCATCTCCGAAGGAAAGAACCTCATGGATCTTGGCGACAGATCATACCTCGATGCTGAGATCGACCCTGAGGCTCTGGGAGTGCTTCTCTTCACATCGGGAACCACCGGCGTTTCCAAGGGAGTAATGATATCCCACAGAAACCTTTGCTCGGAGATCATGCTGGCGCCGCTTCTCATAAAGTATACTCAGGATGACATCTTCTTCAGCGTACTTCCGCTGCACCATACCTACGAGTGCACCTGCGGCTTCCTGGTATCGCTTTACAGAGGTTCATCCATCGGATACTGCGAAGGACTCAAATACATCCAGAAGAACCTTCAGGAACTGAAGCCTACCATCTTCTGCGGAGTTCCCCTCATCTTCGAGAACCTCCACAAGGCCATCATGAAGAACGTTAAGAAGCAGGGCAAGGAAGCACTGGTTGAGAGAGTCATGAGGATAGGAAGATTCACCGGAAGATTCGGCATCGACCTTCCCAAGGCGCTTCTCGGAAAGATCAGGGATGTCTTCGGAGGCAGGATGAGACTTCTGGTATCGGGAGGAGCTCCCATAAGACCGGAACTCATGCAGTTCTTCAACGACCTGGGATTCATTATGATCCAGGGCTACGGCCTGACCGAGTGCGCGCCTCTGGCCGCCGCTATCCCGAGCGACAGAAGATACTTCAACCATAAGTCCGTGGGAAGGCTCATGGATCAGCTTGAGGTAAAGATAATAGATAAAAATGACGAAGGCGTGGGCGAGATCTGCCTCAAGGGACCCAACGTCATGATGGGATACTACAATAATCCCGAGGAAACGGCCAGGAGCCTTAAGGACGGCTGGTTCCACACCGGAGATCTGGGTTACATCGACAGGAATAAATACATCTATATAACCGGAAGAAAGAAAAACGTGATCATCACCGCAAACGGGAAGAACGTTTATCCGGAAGAACTGGAGAACTATCTCGACGAGAGCCTTTTCGTATCTGAATCCATGGTATGGGCAGGAGAGGACGGCGAAGGTCACGACAAGGCCATCATAGCGACCATCAAGCCTGATATGGACGAGGTGAGAAACTATCTCGGAGACGATGCTGACGATCCCGCCAGGGTGAAGGATCTCATCCAGAGCGAAGTTGACAGGATCAATGAACCGCAGCCGCTGTTCAAGAAGATAGGAAAAGTCGTGATCAAGATGGACGACTTCGACAAGACAACAGCACATAAGATTAAGAGATATACTGAGAGCAACAAGGGAGAATAACTCCTTACGGTAACTGAAATGAACTTAAAAAGATTCTTTTTCAAAAGAAAATACCGATGTCCGGTCTGCAAAAAACACTATTTCGATGAGATAGGAGCTTACGAGATATGCCCGGTATGCGGCTGGGAGGACGATCCCCTTCAGAGAAGGGAACCCGACTTCGCAGGCGGAGCCAACAAGCTCAGCCTTAACGAGGCAATAGAAGCCTACAGGGAGGGAAGTGCCGATGAGGAATAAAAAACTCCCCTTCATCATAGGGCTGATCGCAGTGATCGTGCTTCTCGTGATCGCGCTCCCCGGCCTTTCAGGCGGAGGAGACCAGCCGGAACCGGAAAATCCGGGAAACACTGATGAGTACGTGCAGTACACCTTCAGAAACAACAAACTTCTGGAGGAGCACTTTGAAAAGCACGGCATCGAGATGGGCTTCTCCTCGAAAGAGGAGTATCAGCAGGCAGCGTCAGACGTTGCAAATAACCCTGAAGCACTGCATAAACTTGAAAAGGAAGACGGCGATGATGTATACTATCTGGAGGAGACGAACGAATTCGTAGTCATATCCACGGATGGTTTCATAAGAACGTATTTCTGCCCCGACTCGGGGAAAAAGTATTACGATAAACAGTAGATGATTCGAAAGTGAGGGCTTGAAGATGACAGAAAACAAGACAGAAGCTCTGAAGAAGAAACTTGACGAAGAAAAGGCCGAAAAAGAAGCCCAGAGACTCAAGGAAGAGAAACTGAAAGCTGAACAGGAAGCGAAACAGGTCCCTAAGAAAGCGGTGCTGCCTGTTTGGCTGCCGTACCTCGCTGCCGCAGTTGTGGCTTTCGTGATATCCCTTTTCCTTAAGAATACGGCCATCAATACCATCATTTGCGTTGGGCTGGGAGTTCTGGCATTCGTCCTTCTGGAGCAATTAAGAAAAAAACAGCTTAGTGAAGCAAACGTTATCAGTGCGGAACAGTTCTCCAGCGATATCGCAGCCAAACTCTATGAACTTCAGGATCTCCTGATAGACAGAGCCAAGGGCGTAAAGAAGGCAGAAGTAAGGGAGACGCTGGGATCCATCGCAGGCACTCTCAACAAGATCGCCGATGAGGTGGAGCACGACCCCAAGGACAGGAACAAGGTAAGAAAACTTGCCAACTACTATGGCGACATGCTTCTGGGGCTGGTGGACAAGTATATCAAACTCCAGGACAACAAGGAGCAGTCCATAGAAGGAGAGTATGTCGATAATAGCATGGATAAGATAGAACAGGCTATCAGCGGAGCTGAGACTTCGGTCAAGAAGCTCCTGGACAGCCTTTTCTCAGAAGATGCTATGGAAATAAACGCGGAAATCAACACTTTGGATAAGCTCATGAAGCTTGAAATCGGTAAAGAAGAAGGAGAAGAGCAATGACAGACGAAATCAAGATCCCTGAAGAAATCAAGGAAGACGCAGAAAACCTCCAGGAACTGGTTGAAGAAGAACTCGGCGATGCAGCTGAGGAAGAGATCGAAGTAGTTGAAGCTGAGATTGTAGAGGAAGCTGAACCTGCACAGGAAGAGCTCAAGAAGGTCCAGGAAGAGGCAGTAAAGATCGCTGAGGATATCGAAGACAGCGAAGTTATGAAGATAGCCAACAAGGTTGAATTCACACCTGAAGAGCTGGCCATCATCGATGGTTATGCCAAAGCAGTTGACCTCAAGGATACAAACAGCGTCCTTCAGTTCGGTGCAGACGCTCAGGAAAAGCTCACTGAATTCACAGAGAGCGCCCTTACAAACGTAAGAACCAGCGATCTGGGAACCATCGGAGATTCGCTTTCCGGACTGGTAACAGAACTCAAGGGATTCAGCGCTACTGAGGAGAGACACGGACTTGCCAAACTTTTCCACAAGGCACTCGATCCCATCGAGGAGATGAAGAACAGATATGACAAGGCTAACTCAAACGTTGAGAAGGTAGTGAACATCCTCGACGGCCATCAGGTGACCCTTACCAAGGACATTGCAGTCCTCGACGAACTGTTCAAGGCCAATACCGATAACTTCAAGAACCTCTCCATGTACATCGCTGCAGGCAAGAAGGCTCTGAAGGAAGCAAGAGAAGTCACCCTTCCTGAGATGAAGGCAAAGGCTGAACTCACACAGGATCAGGGAGATCTTCAGGCAGCTACCGACTACGCTCAGATGATCGACAGATTCGAGAAGAAGATCTATGATCTGGACCTCACCAGAACAGTATCCCTTCAGATGGCTCCTCAGATCAGAATGATCCAGAATAACGACACTCTGATGGTAGAGAAGATCCAGACCGCTCTCGTTAATACGATTCCTCTCTGGAAGAGCCAGATGGTACTCGCTCTCGGACTTGCAAACTCCGAGGAAGCCCTTAAGGCTCAGAGAGCAGTTTCCGAGACAACCAATGAACTCCTGAGAAAGAACGCTGAACTCCTCCACGATACAACAGTGGGAGTAGCTCAGGAATCCGAGAGAGGCATCATCGACATCGAGACTCTGACCGATACCAACAACAAACTCATCACCACGATCGATGAAGTTATGCAGATCCAGAAGGAAGGTCACGAGAAGAGAGTCGAGGCTGAGATCGAACTCAGAAGACTCGAAGGCGAGCTGAGAGACAAGGTACTTGAGACCATTTCATAATCAGACCATTTGAAACTGATAAGAAAATTCAGGCGCATGGTGATCTAAGCCATGCGCCCTTTGTAAGGAGAAATATATGTTAGATGCCAAAGCATATTACCAGAGACTGCTGGAATATGAAAAGGAAATAAGGAAAGTAACAGACTTCGTTCCTGAAGTCGCCATCGTTCTGGGATCAGGCCTCGGGGATTTCGCAAAGAACCTCGAAGTGGAAGCTGTGATCGACTACGGTGATCTTGAGGGATTCCCTGTATCCACAGCGCCGGGACATGCCGGACAGTACATCTTCGGCACCCTTAACGGGGTCAAGATGGTCTGCATGAAGGGAAGGATCCACTACTATGAAGGCTATGACATGAGCGAGGTAGTGCTCCCGTTAAGACTCATGCGCGTACTCGGAGCGAAGACCGTCATAATCACTAACGCCGTAGGATGCATGAACGAGAACTTCAGCGTGGGAAGCTTCATGGTATCCCGCGACTGCATCGCATCCTTCGTTCCTTCACCTCTGATCGGACCCAATATCGACGAATTCGGACCGAGATTCCCCGACATGTCTGAGATCTACGACAGGGAGACCATCGATAAGGTCCTCAGGATAGGCAGGGAGACCGGACTTGAAGTACATGAAGGCGTATTCATCCAGCTCACCGGTCCTCAGTATGAGACAGCTTCTGAAATCAGGATGTACAAGGCTTTAGGTGCGGACTGCTGCGGTATGTCATCCGCAGTTGAAGCCATCACCGCAGCTCACATGGGCATGAAGGTATGCGGCATCAGCTGCATAACGAATATGTGCACCGGTATAAGCAAGACCAAACTCAGCGGAGAAGAAGTTATCGAAGTCGGAAACAGAGTCTCCGGAGACTTTGAGATACTGATAAAAGAACTTGTGAGGAATTTATGACATCTAAAAACTATACTCTGAGGCTCAATTCCGAATATGCAGGCATATTCGGTTCCTACTGGATCTTTTACAGCATCATATCCAGCTTCTGTTCCGCCTATCTTCTCGATATCGGCTATTCGAATTCGGAGATAGGTATAATCCTGGCGGTGGCCAGCGTGGTATCCGTCTTCATGCAGCCTATGCTTGCAAACATCTCAGACCGCTCGAAGAAACTGGACGCCATCGGAGTTGCCGGTATAAGCACGGCGATCATGCTGATCCTTGAGGTCGGGATGCTCATCATAAACAAAAAAACTCTGGCGCTCTGGGTCATCTATGTCCTCGTTATGGCCTGGGAACTGGCTCTTCAGCCTCTGTTCAATTCCCTTGCCAGAAGGCTGTCGGAAACGGGATGGAACATCAATTTCGGTATCTGCAGATCGGGCGGAAGTCTTGCCTACGCAGTATTCACTGCCATTTTCGGATCTTTTGTTGAAAGATACGGCACTGGTATCCTTCCTGGAACGGGAGTTGCCTTCCTGGCGCTTCTTCTCGGAATACTGCTCCTTACCGAAAGGACCTTTAAAAGGGCCATGAAGGAAAAGAAGACAGCGCCAGCTGCCGAAACCGAAGAAGCGGTTAAGACGGTTGAAAATGAGATAGATCTCAAGACCTTCATTAAGAGGAACAAACTCTTCCTGGTCCTCAACTTATTCATAATGATCCTCTTTTTCCAGAACACCATCACCAACAACTTCATGTTCCAGGTGGTGGACGGAGTAGGAGGCACATCGGAAGACATGGGAAGGATCTTCGGCGTCATGGCCTTCGTTGAGATACCGGGACTCTTCTTCTTTGACAGGATCCACAGGCGCTTCAGCTGCAGCACGCTTCTGAAATTCGCATCTGTGAATTTCACGCTGAAACTGCTCACCATGTATCTGGCGAACAGCGTGTTCATGATATACGCGGCGCACTTCTTCCATATCTTTGCCTTCTCCATTTTCCTTGCGGGGATAGTGCAGTTCATAAACGAGATAATGGAAAGGGAAGAGGCTGTAAGAGGTCAGGCGGTATACACTACGGCAATCACGATAGGAGGAGTTTTCGCCAATATAATAGGCGGAATACTGCTCGACATATCGGGTCCCAAACTTATGCTTCTCATCTCGGTCATACTTGCGGCGGTAGGAACATTTGGAGTTTTTTTATTAACAAACAAGATTGCCAAAAAACCCGCAAACCCTTGAAAAATAAGACTTTTTGCGATTTGATAATTGACATCCGATAATCACTGTGATATTATCATATTGACTTTAATCTATACTTTATGGAGGGAGATATTAACAATGAATAAGACAGAATTGATCGCTAAGGTTGCAGAGTCAGCAGGACTTACAAAGAAAGATGCTACAGCAGCAGTAGGAGCTACATTCGCAGCTATCGAAGAAGCACTCGTAAAGGGTGACAAGGTTCAGCTTATCGGTTTCGGAACATTCGAGACAAGAAAGCAGGCTGCCAGAATGGGCAAGAACCCTCAGACAGGCAAGGCTGTTAAGATCGCTGCATGCACCAAGCCCGCTTTTAAGGCTGGCAAGGCTTTAAAGGAAGCTGTAAATAAGTAATCAATACTGATTCTATCAAACATTGATCCATAAAACGGCAGGTCTACCTGCCGTTTTTTGCGCTGTCGGGCAGGAGTTTTTTTACATAAAATAAACTTGAACATAGATGTGATTTAATCTACAATTACAGTATGGGAAAGAATGCGGAAAAGAAGGGTATAAGAAGGAGAGCCAGACTTATCGTGGCGGGAAGAAAGGATTTCATCATTACGCTGATATCCTTTGTTTCTGTTACAATAATCTCGTTCTTTTTCCTGCGTCTGGCATCCGACCCCACCCTGAATATCGCCATGCTCTATACCATAGGAGCCTTCATAGCCGCAAGGTATACAGAAGGCTATCTCTACGGTATTGTTTATGCCCTCGGGGCAGTGCTTGCCGTAAACTTCTTCTTTACATACCCTTACGGCACTCTCAATTTCACCATCGAGGGATATCAGGTAACCTTCCTCGGCATGCTGGTAATAAGCCTTTTCACATCCGTATCCAGTTCAGCCCTTAAGGCTCAGCAGGACATGCTTGCCAGGCAGGAGAAGGAACTGGCTGAAGCTGAGAAGGAAAAGATGAGGGCAAACCTTTTGAGAGCCGTATCACACGATATCAGGACGCCGCTTACGGGGATCATCGGAAACAGCGAGTCGATCCTTGAGACAGGAAATACCATGACCGATGAGGAGAAGCTGAAGATCATCTCAAGCATAGATTCAGACGCCAGATGGCTCCTCAACATGGTGGAGAACCTTCTTTCAGTAACCAGGATAGATGATAACAACGCCGGAGTGAACAAGACTCCTGAAATAGTCGATGAGGCGGTATCTGCGGCGGTTTCCAAATTCAGAAAGCGCTTCCCCGGGACCGAGGTCATAGTAAAGGTTCCGGAGGAACCGGTAATGGTTGAGATGGATGCGCTTCTCATACAGCAGGTACTGATAAATATCATGCACAATTCCAAGGTGCACTCGGGATCGGATGAACCCATAGAGCTGAACGTGGAACGGGACGGCGGCGAGGTCAGATTCTCCGTAAGGGATCACGGCGTAGGAATAGCCGAGGACAGACTTGAGACTATATTTGACGGAGAAGGGATGAACATGGAACAGTCAAGTCCCGACGGATACAAGGGAATGGGCATTGGCCTGTCCATCTGCAAGACCATAGTCATAGCCCACGGCGGCCGTATAGAGGCAAGGAATCATGACAGGGGAGCTGAGATAGTTTTCTGGCTTCCTGCTGATATGGAGGATATTAGTGATGAATCAGAAGATATCGATTTTAGTGATTGAAGACGAAAAAAGCATCTGCGATTTCATATCCAGAACGCTGGAAGTTAACGATTACAGGGTGACCAGCGCCTTTACCGGTAAGGAAGGCCTGCAGGCCATCACTTCAGCTCCGCCTGATCTGGTGCTTCTGGATCTGGGGCTTCCCGATATGGACGGAAATGATATCATCAGAAAGACCAGGGAATGGTCAAGCATGCCCATAATCGTTATCTCCGCCAGGATCCAGGAAAAGGAAAAGGTGGAGGCGCTCGATGCAGGAGCGGACGACTATATCACCAAACCTTTCGGCACCAGCGAGCTGCTTGCCAGAATAAGGACAGCTTTAAGACACAGCAATAAGATAGCGACTCAGGATCATATCACCACGAGACCCTACCGTGCAAAGGATCTTAAGGTGGACTTTGAGAAGCGCCTCACGACTCTTAAGGGAGAGGAGATCCATCTCACCAGGGTCGAATACAAGATAGTATCATATCTTGCAAAAAACTCAGGCAAGGTAATAACCTACGACGCCCTTATCAATGAGATATGGGGACCATATGCCGGAGACAACAACAGGATATTAAGGGTCAACATGGCCAATATAAGAAGAAAGATCGAAGAGAATCCCGGAGAGCCGGAATACATTTTTACGGAGCTCGGAGTGGGATACAGAATGATCGAAGACGAGGGATTATAAAATATGAGAAAAGTCAGGGTCGGAACGGCGGCTCCCTACGATGTGCTGATCGGAGAGAACCTTACGCCGGAGACTGTCAGCAGAATAACTGACAATTGCAAAAAAGTGATTTTGCTCTGGGACGAAGCGGTTTTTTCCGGCTACGTCGCGGAGATAGGAAATGCCCTTGAAAAGGAGGGCAAGGAGGTCATGGCGGTTTCCCTCGAAGGAGGAGAAGGCGCCAAGACCATAGAATCCTATGCCAGGATAATGAAGATAATAAGCGAGTTCAACCTGACCAGGTCTGACGTGATCTTCGGTATCGGAGGAGGCACTGTGATGGATCTGGCGGGCTTTGTCGCGTCCACATATAAAAGAGGTGTGGAGCTGGTGCAGCTTCCTACTTCGCTTCTCGCAGCCTGCGACGCTTCGGTCGGAGGCAAGAATGCCCTCAACATGGGAGAGGAAAAGAACGTAATAGGCACCTTCTATCAGCCCAGCCTTGTAGCGATCGACACGAGGTTCCTCGACGCGCTGAACGACGAGGTCTTCAGCGAGGGCTGCGCCGAGATAATCAAGATGGGATACATCGGAGACGCGGAAATGATAGAGATGCTCGAAAAGAAGCCCCTTCTTAAGAACAGAAAGGACAGCGAATATCTCATAGAGATTATAACGCGCTGCATCAGGCTGAAGGCGGCAATAGTAGCCTCAGACGAGAGGGACAACGGTCCCAGAAACATACTGAACCTCGGACACACCCTGGGACATGCCATAGAGGCTGAGTCAAACTATAAGATCCACCACGGAAGAGCCGTAGCTATGGGCCTCGTTCTGATAACGGGCATTTCTGAAAAGAAGGGCATAGCAGAAACAGGGACGCTTGCAAGGCTCATAAAGATCCTTACCGATCATGGCCTTGAGTGGAGATGTCCATATAACCTGCATGTTCTCGCAGGGCACGTGGAAAGGGACAAGAAGGTAAGAGGAGGCACGCTCCCCGTGATAGTACCGGAGAGGTTTGGAAGCTGCGTGCTGATGAAGGTAAAGGTAAGCGAGATCAGGAAGTGGCTTACTGAGGAATAATTTTCAGGAGATAATAAGGATGTCAAGTACTTACGGAGAACATCTTAAAGTAACTATAGACGGTACTTCCCACGGACCTTCCGTGAAGGTGAGCGTGGAGGGCATACCTGAGGGTACGGTCATAGACTACAGGGAACTGGACGAGTTCCTGAGAAGGAGATCTGCTCTCAAGGAGGATATGTCGGAATATACCACCGAGAGAAAAGAGCCCGATGAAGTCATCTGGAAAGAAGGCGTAGTCAACTTCGGCGGAGAGTTCGGTATCGTCGTGAAGCCGGTCATAAAAGCCGAAGTATTGAACACGGATATCGATCCCACCGCATATGAGGATCTTAAATACATACCGAGGCCCGGACACGCTGACTATACCGCAATGATGAAGGACGGTATCGAGACAGACACCTCCGGAGGAGGCAGGTTCAGCGGCCGCATGACTGTAGCCCTCTGTATCGCCGGAGGAATAGTCAAGCAGCTCCTGCTCAAGGAAGGGATCGAGGTCATGACCGACATCGTGGAGGTCGGCGGCGAAGAGGATCCCATGGGATTCGTCGACATGGTGGACGCTGCCAAGGCCAGAGGCGATTCCGTCGGAGGAGTCATCGAGTGCGGCATTATGGGCGTTCCCGCAGGATCCTGCGGAGACGCATATTTTGACGGCCTTGAGGGATATATCTCAAGGGCTGTTTTCGGCATACCCGGAATCAAGGGAATAGAGTTCGGCTCAGGCTTCAGAGGAGCCAGGATGCTGGGGTCCATGAATAACGATGCCTTTGTGCTGGATGAAGAGGGTAATGTGACCACCGCATCCAACAACCACGGAGGAATCCTCGGAGGAATAGCTTCAGGACAGCCGATCGTTTTCAGGGCAGCTGTGAAGCCGACTCCGTCCATCTCCAAGAAGCAGTGGAGCGTCAACCTCAAGACCGGTGAACAGGTCGAGATACAGATAAAGGGAAGACACGATCCCTGCATCGTATACAGAGCTCTTCCCTGCGTGGAGGCAGCAGCAGCCATAGCGATATATAACGCGCTTCTCGATGAGAGAATGGGAAAGATGGAAACCGGCGGTATCACGGTGTCAGACGGAAAGGCCGATGAGCAGGATAAAAAAGATCCCGTCACTATCGACGACTTCAGAAGCATAATAGATGAGCAGGACGAAGTCATCCTCAGGGCCCTCAATAAGAGAATGGAAGCCGTGAAGGAGATCGGGAAGATCAAGCAGAAGAAGGGACTTCCTGTGTTTGATCCCGAAAGAGAAAAGAAGATCCTTGAAGGAAAGAGCGAATACGAGCAGGAAGTCTTCAAAAAGATAATGGAGCTCAGCAAGAAGGAAGAGATCGCTCCCTTCGGACTTCTCGGAAGGAAGCTGGGACACAGCTTCAGCCCTGAACTTCACGAACTGATCGGAGAGGAGACGGGACACGCATATCCCTATGAGATCTTCGAAAAGGAACCTGAAGAACTTGAAGACTTCATCCGTAACGGAAAGTGGTCCGGACTTAACGTGACCATACCATATAAACAGGAAGTCATGAAATATCTGGACGAGCTGTCACCGGAGGCTGAAGCAATCGGTGCGGTAAACGTCATAGTCAGACGTAACGGCAGGCTCAAGGGCTTCAACACCGACTACTTCGGCTTCAAGAAGATGCTGGAGATAAACGGTGTGAACGTCGAGGGCAGGAAGTGCGTGGTACTAGGAAACGGCGGGGCTTCCAAGGCGGTGACCCAGGTACTCTTTGATAAGAAGGCTTCCGAGGTGCACGTCCTGAGCCACAAGGCAATAGATGAGGGAGCTGCAATCAGGGAGAACCGCGACTGCGAGATCATCGTGAACACGACTCCCGTCGGAATGTATCCGGAGACAGGCAAGTCTGTGCTTAACCCCGGTGGCTTCCCGAAGCTCAGATGGGCCGTTGACGTGATCTTTAACCCCTTAAGGACCAACTTCATCTGTCAGGCACAAAAGTCGCTCATAGACGCGATTGGAGGCCTTGACATGCTTGTATATCAGGGAATATACTCCGCCATGCTCTTCACGACCCTGAGTTTCGACGATAAGGACGGGATCGCAGACAGGGTAAAGAAGAATATCCTGAAGGACCGCGAGAACATCATCCTCATCGGAATGCCCGGAGTGGGCAAGTCCCATATCGGAAAGAAGATCGCAGAACTTACCGACAGGGAGCTCTACGACATGGATCAGGAGATAGAGATGAGGGACGGAAGGACTATACCGGAGATCTTCAGAGAAGAAGGTGAAGATTACTTCAGAGATATGGAGTGCGCCGTAGCTCAGGAGATGGCTCAGCTTACGGGTGCAGTAATATCAACCGGTGGTGGAATAGTCAACCGTGAAGAGAATTACTACTGCCTGGCCGAAAACGGCAGGATAGTCTTCCTGGATAAGGATCCTGCGGACCTTCCGACGATCGGACGTCCGGTAAGCCAGACTGTAGGCGTGGAGAGACTCTACGAGATGAGGCTTCCCATGTATCGGTCCTGGGCGGATCAGGAAGTGAAGATCGATGGCCTCAGCACCGATGAGATCGCACAAAAGATAATCGAAGAATGATCATAAATGAAAATGCCCCGATTACCGGGGCATTTTTATATGCATTGAACTATTTGAATCTGAATCTCAGCTGTACCGGCTGGTGGTCAGAGTAAGCGAACTGCTGGTCAGTTACCTCGCAGCTCTCTACTTCGATGTTGTCGGTTATGATGAAACCGTCGATGGTGATCTGGAAGTTGGTCTCGGGATCCCAGGGTGAATCGGCGTTCCTGCAGGACGGAACGGGATTCTCGGGGTCATATGGTGCTACCAGTCTTGCCCCGTCGGGAATGATCTCGGTAGGGAAGGGCTGACCCCAGCTGTAATCCTCGCCGGATACTCCGAAGATGGAGCCTGAATCTCCCAGAAGGTCCATGTTGAAGTCACCGCCTGCAATCACGTAGTTACCCTTTTCGTATTCCTCCGCGATGGTATCTGCAAGCATCTGCATCTGCTGGGTCACGATGGTATCATCGGTGGTATATGCGGATGCGTGCAGGTTTATGAGAACGAGTTTTTTACCGTTATTGCAGGGGATGCGGCTTACTGTGAAGCATCTGTCCAGATCCAGGAACTTGGCAAAGCCTGTCTGGATGGGGAAGCTGCGTCTCAAAGATCCGGCGATATCTGCGGATGATAATGTCAGGATACCTGATTTGGAAGCTCCGATCGGGCAGGTTATGGGATAGAACAGGTATGATGAATCGTAGTTTATGCCGAAGGCATTCGCATACTTGTCGGCGAAGGCTTCCTCGATCATAGCCTGCTGGTCCACGTGGTATGATCTGGTTGATCCGAAGTCCACCTCCTGGATCAGATAGAAATCAGAGTCCTGTGACTTCAGCTCATCTATGATGGCGTTCATGTTCTCAATGGTGTCCTCTTCCGAAAAGGCTCTGGAGTACAGGCCGCCATCCATGAAGAAACTGAACTGGTCGGTATATGCCGCGAATCCTATGTTCCAGTCGGTCAGGTGGTAAGTCTTTCCTGAGGTAACGTCCACAGAGCTCAGTGCGGCGCTGCCTCCGGGAGTGAGCTCCAGATTGTCATCAAGCCTGTGGTAGTCGATGAAGACGTAGGCTACGTAGCCGCCTACTACAAGCACGAGTATCATCAGTATAACGAGGATGATCCTCAGTATGACCCTTAAGGGTGAGATTCTTTTGTTCATTTTTCTCCGTTTTTTGTTCAGTATTTTATGGTTTAAACTACTGATATTTTATCACGGGACCATCTTTTTTAAAAGCAAAATATATGATAAAATAGGGCCATGGGATTTACACATTTACACTTACATACTGAATACAGTCTTCTGGACGGAGAAGCGCGTATAAAGAACGTTGTTTCCAGGGCGAAGGAGCTGGGGATGACGAGCCTCGCGATCACCGATCACGGTGCCATGTTCGGAGCGGTGGACTTCTATAAGGAGTGCAAGGCCCAGGGCATCAAGCCCATCATCGGCTGTGAGGTATACACGGCATCCAGAAGACACACCGATAAAGAGGCGGACTTCGACAAGCGTCAGGGCCACCTGATTTTGCTTGCAAAAAATGAAACGGGCTACCGCAACCTTATCAAGATAGTTTCCATAGGATACACCGAGGGCTACTACTATAAGCCCCGTATAGATAAAGAGGTGCTGAGAGCACATTCGGAAGGCATCATCTGTCTGAGCGCCTGCCTTTCAGGAGAGGTACAGAGAAGGCTCCTTAACAGAGACTATAAGGGAGCCCGCGAGGAAGCCGTCGCTCTCCGTGAGATCTTCGGAGAGGAGAACTTCTATCTGGAACTCCAGGATCACGGTCTCGATGATGAGAAGGCCATAAGAGCCGACCAGCTGAGGCTTGCGGATGAACTTGGCATCCCTCTTGTCGCCACCAACGACGTGCACTATGTTGATCAGGAGGACTGGGAGCCCCATGACGTGCTCCTCTGCATCCAGACCGGAAGTGTGCTTTCAGACGAGGACAGGATGCGCTATCCGAGCCACGAGTTCTATCTCAAGAGCGAGGAGGAGATGAGGGAACTCTTCTCAGACCTTCCCGAAGCGATAGACAATACCGGAAAGATCGCAGATCAGTGCAATTTCGACTTCGTGTTCGGAGAGTACCATCTGCCTGAATTCATCGCCCCTGACGGCTATACAAACGAGGAGTATTTCCGCGCCCTCTGTGAAAAAGGACTTAAGGAGAGATATGGTGAGAGGGCAGCCTCACCCGGACTCAGGAAGCGCCTGGAATATGAGATAGATACCATCGTCAAGATGGGATACGTGGAATACTTCCTGATCGTGTGGGACTTCATAAACTACGCCAAGGAGCACGGCATCATGGTGGGACCCGGAAGGGGTTCCGCAGCAGGTTCCATCGTAGCCTACTCCATGAAGATCACGGATATAGATCCCATCAGATACAACCTCATCTTTGAGAGATTCCTCAATCCCGAGCGAGTCAGCATGCCGGATATCGACGTTGACTTCTGCTATGAGAGAAGAGGAGAAGTAATAGATTACGTAACGAGAAAGTACGGAAAGGAGCGCGTCTCCCAGATCATCACCTTCGGCACCATGAAGGCCAAGCAGGCGGTGAGAGACGTTGCAAGAGTCCTTGGAGCGACTTACCAGCTGGCGGACCAGATAGCAAAGGCCATTCCTTTCGAACTGGATATGACCCTGGACAAGGCTCTCAACATGCCGGGCTCCGAATTAAAGCCCATCTATGAAAGCGATCCCGAGGTGAAGAGGATAGTGGACATGGCGAAGGAGCTTGAAGGAATGCCCCGCCATGCATCCACCCACGCGGCAGGAGTCGTTATCTCCAAACTTCCTATAGACGAGTACGTGCCCCTTTACCTTTCTGATAAAGGTCCTGCCACCCAGTTTACCATGACCACCATCGAGGAGCTGGGACTTCTCAAGATGGACTTCCTGGGGCTGAGGAACCTTACCGTAATACGCGACGCCCTCGAGATGATCGAGAGGGAACACGGCGTAAAGATAGATTTTGCGAAGATGGGATATGACGATCCCGCGGTCTACGAGATGATCGCAGCCGGAAACACTTCAGGCGTATTCCAGCTTGAATCCGGCGGCATGACCCAGTTCATGAAGAACCTGAGGCCTACCTGCTTCGAAGATATCGTCGCAGGAATATCCCTTTACAGACCGGGTCCCATGGACTCGATCCCCAAATACATCGAGAACAAAAAACACCCCGAGAAGATCTCATACGTTACGCCTGAGCTCGCTCCTATCCTGGACGTAACCTACGGCTGCCTGGTATATCAGGAGCAGGTAATGCAGATAGTGCGTGACCTGGGAGGTTACAGCTACGGAAGATCCGACCTGGTGCGCCGTGCCATGTCGAAGAAGAAGCACAAGGTCATGATGGAGGAAAAGGAATACTTCATCAACGGCAAGCTGGATGAGAACGGAAACGTGGAGATCCCGGGCTGCATCAGAAACGGCATCTCGAAAGATGCTGCAGAGACAATCTTTGAAGACATGGTGACCTTCGCGTCCTACGCCTTCAACAAGTCGCACGCCGCAGCCTACGCTGTGCTCGCTTATGAGACAGGATACCTTAAGAAATACTATCCCACCGAGTTCATGGCGGCTCTCATGACCTCCGTCATCGGAGACTCCAAGCAGGTGGCGAAATATATAAGGAACTGCGTCGATATGGGAATAGAAGTACTCCCTCCCGACGTGAACCGGTCATTTAAGAAGTTCACCGTAACTGACGGAAAGATCCGCTTCGGGCTTCTCGGCGTAAAGAACGTTGGAGAGGGTGCGATCGAAGCGATAGTGAAGGCCAGGAATTCCAAAGGCCTTCCGAAGGACATCTTCCAGTTCATAAATAACGTGGACATTAGCCAGGTGAACAAGAAGGCTGTGGAATCCCTCATCAAGGCCGGTGCACTCAGCTGCTTCACCGATAACAAGGCTGCGATGCTTAGCTGTTTCGAAAGCCTTATCGAATCTGCCCAGAACGAGGCCAAGAAAAACATCGACGGCCAGATATCACTCTTCCAGATGGCGGGGATGCCCGGTTCCGGAGGTTCAGCTCTTATGGACGTGGGATCGAAACTCCCCGATGTCAGACCCTTCTCCAAGGAGATTAACATGTCCATG
Organism: uncultured Eubacteriales bacterium; assembly: GCA_902780845.1. Lineage (GTDB taxonomy): Bacteria > Bacillota > Clostridia > Peptostreptococcales > Anaerovoracaceae > RUG754. The sequence goes on along the minus strand of CACZGZ010000008.1, from coordinate 2,889 downwards.
GAAAAGGAGATGCTGGGAGTATATCTGTCAGATCACCCTCTGAACAGCTATGTCCAGCAGATGAGGAGACTTTCATCCATCACCTGCGAGGACCTTTTAAGAGCTGAAGAGGACATGGCCCAGGGCGCTGTGAATACGGTGATAAGGGACGGCATGAGATGCTCCATCTGCGGCATAGTCACAACCAGAAAGACCCAGATCACCAAGAGCGGTGCCATGATGGCCTTTATCGGTATAGAAGACCTCTACGGATCCGCTGAGATCGTGGTATTTCCGAAGGTATATGAAAGAGCGTCACAGCTTACAGAAGTGGACAGGGTGATCAGGATAAGCGGCACCCTGAACTTCAAGGAAGAAGAGGCGCCGAAGATACTGGCAGACGAGATAGTTGAACTTTTGCCGGACAGCTCGGCAGGCCTGAGTGAAGAGACCGCCGGAGCTAAGGCACAGCAGAGCGTGCAGCCTGAGGCTCAGCCTGCTGCCGGTGCTCAGGTTCAGCATCAGCAGAGTGCCCAGCCTCAAAAGACCGACGGCATGATCAAACTGAGGATCCCCAAAGAGATGGGAGACAGGCTCACCATGGACATGGTGAACACAGCCCTTAAGAGGCACAGCGGGGACAAGCTGATAACAGTCCTCATGTACATGCCTTCCGGAAAGACCCTGAAGTCAGTGATGAAACTAGACCCTTCGGGATCTCTCAAGAACCAGCTGATAGGGCTTCTGGGAATGGATAATGTTAAGTTCTGAGCGAATTGCTTGATATAAGGAGACATAATATGAAAAAGATTGCAGTACTCACAAGCGGCGGGGATTCGCCGGGTATGAACGCAGCCATCCGTGCGGTGGTCAGATGCGGACTCGATAAGGGCATGGAAGTCTATGGCATAAAGAACGGCTTTGAGGGACTTCTGGACGGAGAGATCAAGCAGATGAACAGATACTCCGTAGGCGACATCCTTCAGAGAGGAGGAACCGTCCTCCACTCAGCAAGATCCGCCAGATTCATGGAGGATAAGTGGGTCGACCACGGTGCTGAGATGCTCAGGACCTTCGGTATCGAAGGCCTGGTAGTCATCGGCGGAAACGGATCCTTAAGGGGCGGTGCTGAACTTGCCAGGAGAGGAATAACCATCATGGGAGTTCCCGGAACCATCGATAACGACCTGGGATATACAGATTATACCATCGGGTTCGACACAGCGGTGAACACTGTGCTTGATGCAATTACCAAGATCCGCGATACCTCTTCCGCTCATAACAGGACCACCATCATAGAAGTAATGGGAAGGGACTGCGGAGACATAGCCCTCTATTCAGGGCTCGCCGGAGGAGCTGAGTTCGCTGTTGTTCCCGAAAAGCCTTTCGATATCAACGCCATAGCGGTGAAGATCCTGGAAGGCGTGAATAAGGGCAAGCTCCACTCCATCATCATAAAGGCTGAGGGAAGCCCCATGTCAGCTGATGAGATGGCAAAATATCTCGGTGAGCATACCGGCAAGGACACCAGGGTGGTCGTCCTGTCATACCTTCAGAGAGGAGGAAGCCCCACGCTGAGCGACAGAAACCTGGCTACGCTTTGCGGAGCAAAGGCAGTGGACCTTCTTGATGAGGATTCGGAGTCCAAGGCGATAGGTATCGTGGACAATCAGATAGTTGCCTTTGACCTTGACGAGGCCCTTGAGCAAAAGAGGGAGTTCAACGAGGAAATGTACAGGCTGATAGATGTTCTGAGTAAATAATCAAACAAACCAATAGTTGCAAATGAAAATAATAGTTGTATATAAAAGTAAATACGGAACTGCGGAGCAGTACGCCAAGTGGATCGCCGAAGAACTGAACTGTGACATTAAGGAGATGGGCGAGATAAGGGCGAGGGACCTTGACGCCTATGACGGCATCATCTTCGAGGGCAAGGCAGAAGAGCCTGTCTACCTGCACATCGACGACGAGCTCGTCCGGAACATTGAGGCAGACTGCGCTGCGCGCCTGGAGCGGAAGAGGAACGGCAAGCCCATGCGCTTCCTGCTCACCATCGGCGGCGCCGGAGCCCAGAAGGAGATTTTCGCAGCGATCCTGGAGCACCTGCTGCCGGCCATCCGGGAGAAGCGGGCGGCGGTATATGTGAACATCGGCGACTATCGCAAGGTCTGGAAGTATCTGCTGCGCGCCGTGCCCGGGCTCAAGGAGCTCAGCACCACCCACTTCGATCAATGGGACGAAACCTGCGCCTTTGCTTCGGATGCCCTGACCGGGCCCGTGGAGGGCGTGCACGCCTTCTGCCACAAGGATATCTTCGAGGCGGTCTACTGCACAAATCTGCTTATGCGCTCGGCGGACGTGCTGGCGACGAAGCCCAGCGAACTGGCCTTCTATCCCGTGCCGAAGCTGTTCATCAAGCGCATCGGCGGCCATGAGCGCTGGGGCGCGATCCACTCTGCCGAGGTGGGCGACGGCACCCTGGAGTGTGAGGACATCCCCCACACCATCCAGATGCTGGATCTGTTCCTGAACGAGGACACGCTCCTGCGGAATATGTGCGAAAACATCTGCAAGAACAAGGCCGTCGGCCTGTATGACGGCGCATATCAGGCCGTCAGGCTTGCCATGGAAGGAAAATAACAAACGGAGGAAAGAATATGGAAACCAAACAGAAGCTCTCACTGAGATCCAAGATCTCCTATGGCCTGGGGGCCGTGGGCAAGGACATGGTCTACATGCTCTCGGCAAGCTATGTCCTGTATTATTTCCAGGATCTGCTGGGCGTCAACGCCATTGCTATGGGCGTGATCCTGATGGTGGCCCGGGTGTTCGACGCATTCAACGATCCCATCATGGGCGTGATCGTCGCTAAAACCAAGACCCGCTGGGGCAAGTTCCGGCCCTGGC
>CACZGZ010000007.1 GCA_902780845.1 uncultured Eubacteriales bacterium | reverse complement strand
ATAAGCGATAGTATCCTCTTCAGAGGCATGACGGATGACGAAAAAGAAAAATGTCTTTCCTCGCTTCATTCCCGTGAAAAGGCATTTAAAAAGAATAATATAATACTGCACGCAGGCGAGACGACCGACCTGATGGGTATGGTCATTTCCGGAAGCGTGACCATAGAGACCAACGACGTCTGGGGAAACCGCACCATCCTCAGCCACGCCGGTGCAGGACAGTTTTTTGCTGAGACCTATGCTCTCCTTCCTGATGAAGTTATGCTTGTAGATGTTACTGCAAACGAAGATTCGGAGATACTTTTTATGAATGTCGGCGGTATCCTGAGCGGCCCTTCTTCGGTCTCATGGAGCGAGAAACTCATAAAAAACATACTGATGATCTCTCTTCATAAGAACCTGAACCTCTCAGGAAGGAGTTTTCACACCTCCTCCAAAAGCTGCCGTGCAAGGCTTCTCTCCTATCTCAGCTCCGTTTCTCTCAAAAAACATTCCACAGAGTTCACCATCCCTTTCAACAGGCAGCAGCTGGCAGATTACCTCAATCTGGAACGCACCAATATGTCCAAGGAACTCTCCAAAATGCAAAGAGAGGGAATCATCGAATTCCATAAGAATCATTTCAAACTTATACGCTGAATATATATCAAAACCCGGGGCGCGCATAACGCTTCGGGTCGTCTTTTTATTCTCCCATAAATTTCGTGAGTACTTTGAGCATCTCTGGAGTGACCCTCTTTCTGCACTCTTCCTTAAGACTTTCGGGTACTCCGTAATATGCTTCCGCGATGGATCCCGCGATAGCTCCCATTGTATCCGTATCTCCTCCGAGATATACGGCGTTTCTCACCGCGCTCTCGAAGCTGTCCCCTTCCAGGAAACAGATGATGGATTCGGGAACAGATCCCTGACAGCTCACGTCGAAGGAATATCCCGGCTTTATTTCATCCACCGTCCTCGAGAGGTCATAGTGGAACGTGCTTTCAACGTATCCCTTGATCTCCTCTTTCGTGCATCCTGTTCTGGCCATGAAGATGCAGGCCGCCACAGCCTCGGCACCCTTCACACCCTCGTGGTGGTTATGCGTGACTTCAGCGGTCCAGGCCGCAACCTTTATGGTGGTCTCCAGATCGTCTGCTATATATCCTGCAGCTGAGACTCTCATAGCGGAACCGTTCCCATAGCTGTTATACGGTTCCCTCTTGTCGGACAGGAGCCAGGCCATGAACCTTCCCCCATATCCGGCGTCCGGATACCTGCGTCCCCACTTCTTAAGGGAATCTATGAGTATCTCCTTAAACCTGTTCTCTATATCAGGGTCTTCTGTTGTAAAAGCCCTGCTGCGTCCGTCGGTCACCTTTAAAAGAGCTTCCGCAACCGCTATGGTCATTACCGAATCATCCGAAAAAACGGATCTTTTATTGAACAGTTCAAAATTCCTGTCCTTCACGGCCCTGAGAAATTCATAGGGCCTGCCGATCATATCTCCTAAAATCGCTCCATACATAAGCATCCTCCTTTTCTTTGATGGGTCTATCATATCACCCGGGCTGTCACACGAGGTAAACTCCCGGGCGACCTGTAAAAAGGATCCTATTCCGCCATCCTCATGGCGGCAACCATGAGTCCGCGCTTTCCTTTATGGCCCCTGTGCGAGAAGAAGTCGTCCTTATTGCACTTGGTGCAAAGCCCCATATCCAGAACGTTCTCTTCCTTTACGCCCATCTTTACCAGATCATGCTTTATGATCGCCTTGAGATCTATATGATATTTAGGCGCTCTTCTTTCGATGAAGTCCGCGTATTCCGGATCCGCATCCCTGAAGGCCTCAGCCACGTCCTCATCCACCTCAAAGCAATCCTTGCAAAGAGACGGCCCGATACCGCAGACGAGATCCTCCGGATCCGTGCCGTAGTCGTTCATCATGATACTGACCATCTCGCGGCTTATTCCCCCGAGAGTTCCTCTCCAGCCTGAATGAGCCAGGCCGATGACCTTTTTAACTGGATCATAGAAGAACACAGCGTTGCAGTCAGCGTGGGTCGTGATGATAGTGAGGTCCTTTTCATCAGTGACCAGACCGTCGACATCCCTGTAGCCCCAGTCACGGGTCACGCCGCGCCCGGCATCCTCCTTCGTGACTTTCCTGATGTTGACGGTATGGGTCTGATATGTGAGCACCATCTTATCCGCAGTCGTCCCCATTACATCCGCCAGGATCTCGAAGTTCCTGAGTATGTTCTCTTCGGAGTCTAGCTTTCTCTCCCCGAAATTCCAGGTGGAGACGCAGCCGCTGCTGACACCGCCGTGCCTGGTGGTAAAGACATGCCTGAGTTCTTTGTAAGAATCAAGTTTGGGGAAAGTCAGATACTGTCTTTCCCCATCGATGTGAAGTATGTAATTATCGTTTTTTTGATCCAATGGTTTTCTCCCGTGGTCTATATAAATCAGCCGACAACGATCTCTTTGGCAAAGGCCTTGGCATCAGCAAGATCCTGCTCGTCGGGTCTTCCCTTGTGCATGAACTTGAACTCGCCCTTGCAGTGGAATTCACGCTCGTCGATCCCGATACCCAGTTCTTTGCAAAGCTTGGACATTCTTCCGTAGGTTCCCTCGATAAGAGCTGCTGTGCTGACGTTCACCAGCTTTCCGATCTTGTCTTTGTTAGCCGTTACGAATTCCTTTACTTCCTTGTCCATATTGGCTGCGTATACGGAATTCCCGAGGAAGAGCACGTCAACAGCCTCTTCAAGAGGAATGTCGATCGACCTGGCTTCCACTCCGATAGCCTCCGCCATTGCCTCTGCGACTTTCCTGGTATTTCCGCCCTTTGTATAGTATCTTACTGCTGCTTTCATTTCGTTCATCTCCTGACATTATATTTCTTTTCCCAGGATCTTGTAAAGTATCCTGTAAAGCTGCATTGCTTCAGTTGGCTCCAGGCATATGCATCCCGCGATCTTGGCGGGAACGCCGAGGGCCTCATCCTTAAGGGCCTCACCCTTTTCCGTGATCTCCACGATCAGCACTCTCTCGTCCTCTTCAGATCTTCTGCGGCTTACGTAGCCCTTCTTCTCAAGGGACTTAAGGACAGGCGTAAGGGTGCCGCTGTCCAGAAAGAGCCTGGTGCCCATCTCCTTCACGCTGATCGCCTTATGCTCCCACATCACCATCATGGCGATATACTGTGTGTAGGTGAGATCCAGTTCCTCCAGAAGAGGTCTGTAGTTCTTTATCACCTCGCGTGCTGCCGCGTACAGCGGGAAGCAGAGCTGTGAATCCAGCTTAAGCGCGTCCTCAGGCGAGAAAGCGGGTTCAGCCTGCTGCTCTGCCCCTACCGCCGGGTAAAATGGAGTTATATTAGAATTGTTGGTGTTTGCTGTATCTTTCATCTTTTCTTATTAAAGGAGTTCCTCTATCGCTGCCTTTACGTCCTTCATATCAGCTGTAGGTTCGAATCTTGCGATAAGCTTTCCTTCTCTGTCTACCAGGAACTTGGTGAAGTTCCACTTGATATATGCCTTGTCGCCGTGTTCCTTGTCAACTGCCTTGGCTACCTTGTTCATTGCCATGGCCTTGAGTCCCTTGCCGAAACCTTCGAAAGGCTTTTCTGTTGCGAGCTCAGCAAAAAGCGGATCTGCGTTCTCGCCGTTAACGTCGAGCTTTGAGAACTGAGGAAAAGTGATGCCGAATCTTCCTGTGCAGAAGGTATGGATCTCTTCGTCCTCTCCGGGTGCCTGGTTTGCGAACTGGTTGCAGGGGAAGTCAAGGATCTCAAGTCCCTTGTCGTGATCTGCATTGTAGATCGCCTGAAGATCTGTATACTGAGGAGTGAATCCGCAGCCTGTAGCCGTGTTTACTATGAGAAGCACCTTGCCCTCGTAGTCCTTAAGTGAAACCATGCTGCCGTCCATTGCTTTAACACTGTGATCATAAACTGCCATTTTTTACCTCCGTTGTTTTTTGTATTTATCTTTTTGATTTAGTTAAATTCGATTGAGTTCAATTTAATTATACTATTTTGCAAAAAAATGTCAACACTTTTTTTAAACAAATCATGGCAAATCAAAAGCCCCTGATCATCAGGGGCTTATAAGCGTTCAGATCCCTATCAGAGCCACTTGTCGGCAGTCACCAGTTTCACGATGACTTCCACCATCTTCTTCATCTCATCGATGGAGCAGAATTCAAGCACTCCGTGGAAGTTCTGGCCGCCCGTGCAAAGGTTCGGCGTCGGGATACCCATGTAGGTAAGTCCCGCTCCGTCCGTGCCGCCTCTTATGGGCTTCACTACGGGCTCCACTCCGATGGATCTCAGAGCGTCCATTGCCTTGTCCACGATCTCCATGTGAGGCTCGACCAGTTCGCGCATGTTGTAGTACGTATCGCTCATGGTGAGTTCCACGGTGCCCTCTCCGTACTTGGCGTTCAGGTAATCGACGACGCGTCTTACGTACGCCTTGCGCTCCTCGAACTTGGCCCTGTCGTGGTCGCGCACGATCATGCTGATGAGAGCTCCGGACTCGTCGCCTTCGAATCCCATCACGTGATAGAAGCCCTCATACCCTTCTGTATGAGCGGGAGCTTCCCACGCGGGGAACATGCCTACGAGTTCGGTACCGATGAGGACAGCGTTCTTCATCTTGTTCTTTGCGGAACCGGGATGGATGTTGATGCCGTTAACTTTGAACTTCACGCCTGCGCCGTTGAAGCACTCGTACTCAAGGCCGCCTAAACGGTCACCGTCAAGGGTATATGCGTACTTCGGTCCGAACTTCTCTGTGTCGATGTGCTCGGTGCCGCGGCCGGTCTCCTCTTCAGGGTTGAAGCAAAGGCATATCCTGCCATGCTTTACCTCAGGGTGAGCGATGAGATATTCCACAGCGGTAACGATCTCAGCGATGCCCGCCTTGTCGTCAGCTCCGAGAAGCGTGGTTCCGTCGGTCACGATGAGCTCGTGTCCCAGATAGTGGTCAAGGTCGGGGAAATCCGAAACCTTTATTGCCACTTCGGGATTGAGCTGGATGTCCCCACCCTCGTACTTCAGGATCCTGGGCTTGATGTTGGCTCCGGAAACCGCGGATGAGGTATCCATATGAGACATGAGTCCGATGGGGTCAGCCTCGACTCCGGGAGTAGCCTCCAGATGAGCGTAGACATAGCCATACTCATCCCTCATGGCGTCCCCGAGGCCGATACCCTTCAGTTCATCCACGAGATAGTCCGCAAGTTCGAACACCTTGGGGCTTGAGGGGAAGCATTCCGCGTCCTCATATGACGTGGTCTCAAAACTTACATACTTTAAAAATCTGTTGATTAGATCCATATATATTCTCCATTCTTCTAAATCCGCAAGAGGCGGAAAACATATCATTCGCGATTTTCCGCAGCGCCGGTACTTAGCGACTGACAAGCGCAAGCGCCGTCAGAGCTTAGAACCTGAGCTTGGACTAAGCGCCAGCGCTCGCGGAATGATATGTTTTAGCCTACCCTCTCAAAGTCCTCAGCAGGGTGTTTGCAAAGCGGACATACGAAGTCTGCGGGAAGCTCGTCTCCCTCGTAGAAGTATCCGCAGATCTTGCATACCCAGCCGTGGCGCTCTTCCTCGAGCTTAGCCTGCGGCTTGGGTTTGATGTGAGCGAAGTAGTAAGCATATGTCACGGAAGGATCGTTGTTGAGAACTACAGCCTCGGTAACGTCTGCGATGAACAAAGTATGTGTTCCGTAGTCGTAAGCGTCAACGACCTTGCCTGACATGTATGCGTTGGTTCCTGTGGTGATGTATGCGAGTCCGTTAGCGGAGTGAGCATAGCTTACAGGGATGTGCTCGTCAAACTTGTTGACTTCTCTTCCGGTCTGGAATCCGAAGTGCTTGAAGGTATCCATTACAGCGGATTCTGAAAGGAAGGAGATGTTGAACATTCCGGTTGCCTTGATCATGTCGTGAGTGTGATTTGCTTTGTTCACGGCGATGCTGATCCTGTTCGGCTGTGAAGTGAGCTGGATTCCTGTATTTATGATGCAGCCGTTGTCCTTTCCGTCAGCCTTTGCTGTGAGAACAAAGAGTCCGTAGCTGAACTTCTGGAAGGTCTTGGGATCGATCTCAGCCTCAGCCATCTTGGCTTCGTCAACTTCGTGTGCCTTGAACTTAGGGATCGTGTTGTCGATGGCGTCAACCAGAGCCTCGATCTCAGCTTCCTGTCCGGGTCTTAATGCGGACTTCAGGGATACTGTAGCGTCCAGCATCTTCATGTCCTTGAGGCCGCCGATGATCTCTCTCATGAGTCTTCCTGATGTAGGCGCCCAGGAACCGTTCTCAACGAAGGCAACGGTCCTGTTCTGGATGTTGTGAGCAGCCAGGTCGTGAAGGAGTTCCTCCATGGAAACGAAGATGCCCGCGTTATATGTTGTGGAGCAGAACAGCAGGTGGCTGTACTGGAAGCAGGCTGCGATGATCTCGGAAGCGGGTGTAACGCTTACGTCGAACATCACTGTCTTGATTCCCCTGTCTCTCAGTTCAGAAGAGATGATCTCAGCAACGTTCTCGGTATGTCCGTAAACGGAAGCATATGCGATGCAGACTCCGGTCTCTTCCGGTGTATATGTAGCCCACTTGACGTATTTGTCAATGTAGGACTCGATCTTTCTTCTCCATACGAAACCGTGCAGAGGGCAGATCATCTTGATCTCAAGAGCATGAGCCTTCTTGAGTATCATCTGTACCTGCTCGCCGTACTTTCCAACGATGTTGGTGTAGTATCTTCTGGCTTCGTCCATGTATTCAGCGTCGAAGTCAACTTCATCAGCAAAGATCGCGCCGTTCAGAGCTCCAAAGGTTCCGAAAGCGTCAGCTGAGAAGAGGATGCCGTCCTCATGCTCATAGCTCATAAGAACTTCCGGCCAGTGCACCATGGGTGCTGTGAGGAAGGTGAAGTGATGCTTTCCTGAGCAGAACTCACCCTTGTCTCCTACGATAACTGCCTGGTCAGTCAGGTCTTTGTTGAAGAACTGCTTGATCATCGTAAGGATCATCTGGTTGCAGACTACCTTTACGTTGGGGTATCTCAGAAGCAGTTCAAGGAAGGTGGCGCTGTGGTCCGGCTCCATGTGGTGGATCACCACGTAGTCCAGATCGCGTCCGTTAAGAACGTGCTCCACGTTCTCAAAGAACAGCGGACCTACCGCTTTATCTACTGTATCAAACAATACGGTCTTCTCGTCGAGCAAAAGATACGAGTTGTAGGATACTCCGCGGGGTACGGAATACACACCCTCGAACATAGCCAGCCTTCTGTCGTTTGCTCCTACCCAATAAAGATCTTCTGTTATTTTTTTAGTGCAATACATTTGGTTCCTCCTAAATCAAATTTTTGCTTATATTATGCCGCAAAGCAGCTTCTGTCCGTTACTGACGTTTATTCATATGCCAGCGTGAGGAGCTGTTCCAGATCCTCGCAGCAGGCACCGCATTTATTTCCCACGTCGCCGATCTCCCTCAGATCCTCAAGAGTCTTTATCTCCTTCTCGCGGATCAGGTCCATCAGTTCCTTCTTGGTCTTTTTCTTACAGAGACATACCATGAAATCGTCTCCCTTAGTCCTCATATCCATGCTTGTTTTTCCTTTCTATTGATACAAGAGAAATATACCCATAAATACCCATTATAATCATTGTCGATACTTATAGAATTATACCACATAAGCAAAACCATTTGTAGTGGTAATTTGCCTGTGATGCTGTGGTATCAGCATTGTTTGCTTAAAGACGCGTATGTTTAATACTAAAAGCGGGGTCAGCGTCTTTTAGTATGGTTATTTGCGGATGTGTTTCCTACTAAAATCAAGTTTCGCGCCATTTAGTAGGAGTTTTTTCAGATGCGCTTCCTACTAAAATCAAGTTTCACGCCATTTAGTAGGAGTTTTTTCAGATGCACTTCCTACCAAAACCATGTTTCGCGCCATTTAGTAGGAGTTTTTTCAGATGCGCTTCCTACTAAAACAAGCGTTGAGCTCTTTAGTAGGTATAATCCATGTGTATTCTTCCTACTAAAACAAGCGTTGCGCATTCTGGTAGGAATGTCTTCTCTCAAAATCCCCACGGAGCAGGACACGATGCGAACTAAAGCCTTCGAGAGGAGCGATATCTGTCCAAAGAAAAAGATGCCTTGATTGGTTGCAGATTCCGTAATTTCGTAGGAATCTGCCCAAGAAAGGCATCTTAGATTTGCTGACAGATGAAGCGACGAGCGCTCAGTTTCAGATCTCAGTGTGTCCCTGCTCCGCCCACAGCTTCTCCGCCATGGGTTTCCAGTTCTCGGCGTATTCTTTGCACTTGCCGCAGAGGTGCTCTGCAGATTCGAACGCCTCGAGGTCTGTTGACTTGGCTCCGGTAGCCTTGATGATCTCCACCAGCTTCTCAGGATTCTCCAGCATCGGACAAGGTCTTAAGAGATTGTCGTTGAAAGGCTGACCGTCTCTGTAAGCCTTGAAGAGCGGCTGCTGTAAGCACTCGAGGAGGCTCTTCTCCTTGATGTTTGCAGATGAGTAGTGGATGAAGACGCAGGGCTCCACGTCGCCGTTTGCGTTGATATGGCAGTACTTCTCGCCTCCTGCAACGCAGCCGTTTACGAACTCACCGTCGTTCTGGAAGTCGATCGCAAAGAGTTCCTTGCCGCCTTCCATGTCACGGATCTCACGTACCTTATGGAACATGTACTCGCGCTGTTCAGGGCTCAAAAGAAGTTCTGTGGACGCGTTCATTCCTACCGGCATGTAGTGGAAGTACCATGCGAAGATGCATCCCTTTTCAATAAGCATGTCGAGGAACTCATCTGAAGTTACTGTAAGATAGTTCTTGGAAGTGTAGCAGATGGATACTCCGAAAGGCAGCTTGTACTGGTGCATAAGATCCATTGCGTGAAGGGCCTTCTGGAAGTGTCCCTCTCCTCTTCTTCCGTCGTTGGATTCCTCGAAGCCTTCGATGGAGACAGAAACGAAGAAGTTGCCGACTCTCAGGCATTCCTTGCAGAATTCATCATCGATGAGAGTTCCGTTTGTGAATGCGTGGAAGGCTACGTCCTGGTGCTTCTCGCAGAGTTTGAAGATGTCCTTCTTCCTGATGAGAGGCTCACCGCCTGTAAAGAGATATGCCCTGATACCCAGTTCTTTGCCCTGGGTGATAACGGAATCCAGTTCCTCATATGAAAGGCTCAGCTGGTTGCCGTATTCAGCTGCCCAGCATCCTGTGCAGTGCATATTGCAGGCAGTTGTGGGGTCGATAAGTATCAGCCAGGGCATGTTGATGCCGTACTTCTCCTTGTTCACCTTTGACTGCTTGTACCCTGTAAGTCCTGATTCAAAGAACACGTTAAGCAGGAACATCTTGAGCACCTTGGGATCAACATCTCTCAGGATCCTCTCAACGTAATGTCCCCACTTGCAGTCGGGATTATCGATTATACTCTGAAGATCCTCATAAGCCTTATCGCTCCATCCGTCTCCCATGATCTTCTTTACCTTTTCGAGCAGCGGTCCGAAAGTCTCCTGTACGCTCTGGTTTTCTGATTTCTGAAGCACTCTGTCAATCAGTTTGCCGAATGCGATACGCTCGGCAGAATGGATCAGTCCGTTTGCCATTTTAACCTCCTATAATAACTGTATACGTATTGGATGTATAAAAATACTACTCCATATTAAATCATCTGATCTTTTAGATTAGATTACCATTTCCGCATAATCGTGTCAAGACAAAAAACAAAATATCTTCTTGCCTAGATGTATACAATTGATGTATAATCAAAGCATGGAAATCAACAGAAAAACAGCTGACGCCTGGATCAGCTACTGGGAAAACTACATAGGTAATTATGCCCTTCCGACCTGGGAGCAGATACCTGACTTCGGCCTCTATATGGAGCAGGTCATCACCTTTCTCAAGAACTGCCTGAACTACATGGAAAGAAGCACCAACGATGACTCTGTCATCACCGCATCCGCCATCAATAACTACGTCAGGAAGAAACTGATGCCCCAGCCCGTGAAGAAGCGCTATTACCGCACTCACATAGCCTATCTCATCATTCTTTGCGCCCTCAAGCAGTCCCTTTCGATCGCTGAGATCCAGAGCATGATACCCATAGAAGCCGGAGAAGAAGAACTTAAGAAGTTCTATACGGATTTCACCATGCAGCATAAGCGTGCGGCAGGTTATTTCATCGAACGCGTAAGAAGTCTTAAGGACATGATCGTGAACGATAAGGATCTCCACGACATATTCAAAGATAACGCTACAGAGATAGTCGTAGACGTAGCCCTGATAACTTCCTTTGCGAAGACCGCTCTGGACAAGCTGATATCCGGCGAGCCTCTGGCACCCTACCTGATCGAGAATACTGAGATCGACCCCTGACGATCAGGGGTTTTTTAATGCCTCAAAAGCATATCCTGAAAAACAAAAGACGATCCCGCGGGACCGTCTTTTTAAGTATGTTGTATTGTGTAGAATTAAGCTGCAGCTTCAGGAACTTTATCCATGTTCTTCTTAAGCTGTACTTCGGGTTCTCTCGGCATAGCGAAGAGAGGAATGAATCTGTCCAGACCGGTGAAGGTAAGGATGATAAGTGAAGCAACAGCGATCATGGCCATGAAGTTGAACTTGATGATATCGATCTGAGTGATCGTTACGATCGGATATACGGCAGCTGCGATACCTACGTAGAATCCGAGGTATACGTGCCAAGGGATCAGCTGTGATCCGAATACGCCCATAGCGTCTCCGAAGGTAGCGTTTCTCAGAGCCAGCTTGTACTTAGCTTCCTCTGTAGCGCAGTATACGTTGTCCTCGGTAACCTGCTTGATAACGGGTCCGATGGTAACGATCTGGGCCATTTCATCAGAAAGAGCTGCGTTTCCGAGTAAGCAGAGAACTGCGTTCCATCCAAGGAGATGTCTTACCTTGAAGGAGATCTTTGCGATCAGCTTAGCAAGAGGCTGGAAGGAATCCATGAGCTGCATAACGCCGCCGAAAGCAGCAACCCACATCATCATGGGGATTACCCAGCCGCCGGCTTCCTCGATACCTGCATACATGAAGTTGTCCAGGAAGTCCTGGATGGAACCTGCGGTACCTGCGAATCTTCCGAGGATGTAGGAAGAAACGATACCGGAACCGATGCATGCGAAGGTGTTAACGCCGAGGATGGCGAGAACGATAACGAGTACAAGAGGGATAGCCATGTAAAGAGCTACGCCCTGGTCAACCTGGTTGAGAAGGTCAAGAGCAACAGCCTTGTTCTCCTCGATGTAAGCGATAGCATCCTCAGAAAGGTTTGCATAGATATCGAAATCACTTACGGATTCTCCGGAAAGACCCATAACGCCGCCTGCGATGAAGAACGCGATGGCAGCGAGGATAAGGCAGCAAACTGACCATACACCCTGGTGTCTGATACGGTCAACTACCTGTACTCCCTGGATACCGGAAGATACGATGGTTGTATCGGAAATAAGACCGATGTTATCGCCGAAGCAGGATCCGCCTGCGATAGCGCAGACTGTAAGGTACGGATCTCCGCCTACGATGTGGGACAGCCACAGGAAAATAGGTGCGCATGCAGCGAATGTTCCCCATGATGTACCGGTAGCTACGGAAAGGATACCTGTGCAGATAAGGCCGATAGCGGCTACTGTTTTAGCGGTAACTCCAAGCTTAAGAGCGATGTTTACGATGGCAGCGCCTACGCCGTAACCCATGAAGCAGTTAGCCATGGTGTAAGCCAGCATAAGGATGAAAAGAGCTACCAGGATGTTCTTAACGGAACCCATAGCAGCGTCTAAGCATTCCTGCCACTTTTTCTTTTCTACGATCATAGCGACGATAACTGCACATACGAAAGCAAGAGGTGCAGCGATCATAGCGTCCTGACCTGAGATCATAAGTCCTGCCAGTACGAATACAGGCACGAACTTAACAAAGCCTTTTAAAAAGCCCATTTAATAATACCTCCAAAATATTATAGTTAAAGCACAATACCTTCCCATTATATCCCTTTGACACTTCTTTAGCAAGTTCTTTGTTAAAAACATCCTATTTGACGCGGGGCTCATGAAATGCTATACTTTCCTTGATTTGCAAGGCTGAACGGAGACTTTTTCAATGGAAAACCAGACTATAAGAAGACGCAATATCCTGAACAACAAAACATACCTTTACCTGACGGAATTCTTTTCGGGAATGTCCCTCATGGCGGTTGAACTGGGAGCGTCGCGCCTCATGGCCCCCTACTTCAGTTCTTCCCAGATCGTATGGACCATCATAATCGGAACCATCATGATCGCCATGGCCCTCGGAAACATCTTCGGAGGCCGCTGGGCGGACAAGGATCCCAATCCGGACAAGCTCTACCGCAGGATCATAATCGCAGCCTGCTGGATCGCCCTGATCCCTGTCCTCGGTAAATATGTGATCATCGGGATCTCGGGACTCCTCATCTTCACGGTGAGTCACAACCTTCTGGTTATCGCGGCCTTCATGACCTGCATGGTGATCTTCGTATTTCCTTTGTTCCTTCTCGGAACAGTCACCCCGTCCCTTGTCAAATACACCATGGACAGCCTTGACGATAACGGCCGCACGGTGGGAAAACTTAACGCTTCGAACACCATAGGCTCCATCATAGGCACCTTCGTTCCCACCTTCATAAGCATCCCCGCAGTGGGAACATCGATCACGTTCCTGATCTTCGGCGGCATACTTCTGGCGCTTTCCATTATATATTTCACATCGCCTTACGCGGATGGGTCCAGACCCCGCCCCGGAAAGGCCATGATCACCGGCTGCATCATCTTTCTGATCTCCGCGATCCTGGGCCATTCCACCAACTTCGCTTTCTGGGAAAGCAACATCAAGGTCGAGGACGAATCCATATATAACTATATAAAGGTAACTGAGGACTCCGACAATGTTATCCTCTCCACGAACGTGCTCTTCGGCGTTCAGTCCATCTATCCCAAAAACAGTGAGCTCACCGGCATGTATTACGACTACGCCATGGCGGCTCCCTATATGGCGGGACTCCATGAGAAGGATCACCTGGATGTGCTGATCCTGGGCATGGGCACCGGCACCTACGCCACCCAGTGCCTCAAGTTCTACGACAATATGAACTTCGAGGGCGTGGAGATCGATGAAAAGATCGCGGATCTCGCCTATGAGTATTTTGCGCTTCCGGAGGACGTGAAGGTCACCAAGTACGACGGCCGAGCATATCTCAACGCAGTTGATACCAAATATGACCTCATAATGGTGGACGCCTACCAGGATATATCCATTCCCTTCCAGATGGCGTCAACCGAGTTCTTCACCATGGTCCGCGACCACCTGACGGACGACGGTATAATGGTGGTGAACATGAACATGAGATCCACTGAAGAGGGAAACATAAACCAATACCTTTCGGACACCATCTCCTCGGTCTTCGGAGACGTCTACACGGTTGACGTTCCTAACAACACCAACCGCGAGCTTTTTGCCGCAAAAGGATCCGATCCGATTGAAACCTTCGAGAGAAACGTTTCCCTGGAAAACAAAAGATCCCTGGCCGATCTCATGGCCAAGGTCTCATCCAAACTCGTGAAATACGTTCCCGGGGACCGCATCATGACAGACGACAAAGCGCCCGTTGAGCTACTCAGCATGCGCGCCATCGACGAGCTGGTATCCGATGAACTCGCCTACTATCAGGGCATCCTCCACGAGGAAGGAGTCCGGGGACTGATAGACAGGTTCCTCTAAAGAATCATCGCAAAACAAAACCTGCAGAGAAGATCCTCTGCAGGTTATTTTTTTATTCTTTCACCGCAATCAGGCTGAGCCCCTTGGCACGGCCTCCCTTAAGCGCCCCTAT
The DNA here is from genome assembly GCA_902780845.1 of uncultured Eubacteriales bacterium. Classification (GTDB taxonomy): domain Bacteria; phylum Bacillota; class Clostridia; order Peptostreptococcales; family Anaerovoracaceae; genus RUG754. Next base: position 14,762 of record CACZGZ010000007.1, on the reverse strand, counting down.
TACCTCGCTTACGGTGTAGTACCTCATTTTCGAGCCGGCGTTATGGGCGATCAGGCGGCCCTCCTCCTTCGATATATAGAAGGTATGGATCTGCCTGAATATGTCATCCCGGTCGTTCATTACGGTCAGTATGAAGTGATCGCAAAACTCCCCTAAAAGGTCGAAATCGCCTTCGTCCTCGGTGTAGTTCACCTCGATCCCGCGGCCTTTGAGATAGTCGCGGATGGACCTCGGGGATACTCCGAATCTTCCGGCATAAAGGATGCCGTCCGCCTCGAAGGTCTCGATGAGTTCGGGAAGCGGCGTCACCAGCTCCCCTCCCCTGTACTTCCAGAGAAGGTTGTACACGGCGATCACCTCGCAGCCCGAGTAATCCAGGGTGGACTTCCCGAGGCTCATATCCGTGAAATCGGCCTGGCGCTCGATAAGGCCCCTGACGAAGCCCTTACCGCTCTTGAGACGCGCCATGTAGGATTCAGCGTTCATGCGATCGTTCTCAGAGAAGTTCCTCGGAATCTTCTTCTCGAGCTTTCTCAACCGATCTATCACGCCAACGATCCTCTTGTTATTCAATTTACCTGGGATTTTAGCTATAATCACGTGCTTTTTCTTTTTATCATCGTTGTTTAAGCGCTATATGATATGCGGGTTTCCACAGCGCCGGTACTTAGCGACCGGCAAGCTGATAAGCGAAGCCGGAGCTTAGAACCGTTGCGCGAGGACTAAGCGCGAGCGACCGCATATTATATACGCGCTTCAAACACAGCCTTGCAGCCCTTATAGGTCATGTAGCAGTCGAGCTTGGAAACTACCTCGAAAGGTGCGTGCATTGAAAGCACGGGAACTCCTGCATCGATGGTCTCGATGTTTCTGTTGGCCATGTCGAGTGCTACTGTTCCGCCGCCGCCTTCATCGATCTTGCCCATCTCGGTGAGCTGCCAGAGAACTTCGTTCTCGTCGAAGATCCTTCTTACGTAAGCTACGGTCTCAGCGTTAGCGTCGGATGCTCCGCTCTTTCCGCGGCCGCCGGTGTACTTGCAGATGGCGATGCCGTGGTTGATCTGGGATTCGTTGTTCTTTTCGAATACTTCCATGAAGTTGGGATCCAGTGCAGCGGTTACGTCAGCTGACAGGCAGAATGACTTGCTGAAGCAGTCAAAGAGATCCACGCCCTGAGTCTTGCACATGTCGTTCATGAAGTGCTCGAAGGCCTGGGAGATCATGCCGGTAACACCCATGGAACCGACTTCTTCCTTATCCGCAAAGATACATACAGCTGTTCTTTCGGGAACCTCTTCCATATCGAGAAGCGCCTTGAGTTCAGCAAAAGCACATACTCTGTCATCGTGTCCGTAAGCACCGATGAGGCTTCTGTCGAAACCTATCTCAGTAGCTTCGAAAGCGGGAACAGTCTCAAGCTCAGCTGAAAGGAAATCCTCTTCGATCATGCCGTACTTATCGTTAAGGTACTGCATTACGTAAGTCTTGACTCTTTCCTTGGCATCCTTATCCTCGCAGGGGATGGAACCTACGAGAAGGTTCAGATTCTCGCCGGGGATGGCCTCTCCCAGAGGCTTGGCAGCCTGCTGCTTTCCAAGGTGAGGAAGGATATCGGTGATCACGAACTTAGGCTCATTTCCTGCGCCAAGCTTAAGCTCGATCTTGGAACCGTCCTTAAGGCAGACGACTCCGTGAAGTTCAAGGGGAATGGTCACCCACTGGAACTTCTTGATCCCGCCGTAGTAATGAGTCTTCAGATAAGCCATCTCCTCTGCTTCATAGAGCGGATTGGGCTTGAGGTCGAGTCTGGGTGAGTCCGTGTGAGCTGCAGCGATATTTGCGCCTTCGGCCAGGGACTTCTTTCCTATTACAGCCAGATCGATGTTCTTGCCGCGGTTGTTGTAATATACCTTATCTCCGGGCTTTAATTCCATGCCTGCTTCGTAGGGCCTGAATCCCTTTGCCTCAGCCAGTTTGATGCATTCAACGACGCATTCTCTCTCGGTCTTGGCGGCATTCATGAAATCGATATATGCCCTGGAGTAATCTTCCATCTTAGCTTTTTCGGCTTCTGAGATAAAGTCATAGCCATTCTTCTTTTCTCTTAATATTCCCATAAATAAAAGCTCCTTTTTCTCTAAAATAAGGGACCCCGCGGGGTCCCCTATTCGAGTTTACCTTATTTAGATGTCTAAATCAAGTATAAGATTCCTCAAGCCCGGATTACCAAGCTCTCAGATCTTCGTTGATGTTCCAGCATACATAGTATGTTCCGATCTGGCCTGCAACTACGAATTCATCAGGATAATCCTGCTTAAGAGCTGCCATCTCGTTTGTAGGAACGTCGTCGATGAGCTTCCACTCGCCGTTCTTGAAGTTGGTGAGCATGTTGTTTGCATCATCACTCAGATAGAACTTAAGTGTAGGCATTGTAACTTCTGCAGCGTCAGGGTGGTTCTCATTCTTCTTCAGAGTGATAACACTGTTGTGCTCCCAGGAGTCCATGGTGTACATACCGTTGCAAACGTATGTTGAAGGATCTGTGTTCCAGCCTTCGTTAGCAACTACGTCTTCTCTTACAGGGAAGAATGTAGGGAATGCAAGGAGTTCGTTCCAGTATGCAACCTGGTTAGCGATGGTTACTTCGAGAGTCTTGTCATCGAGTGCGGTTACAGCGAGGTCGTTAGGATATCCAACAACGTTCTCGAACATGTATCCATAGTCGAATGCGTTCTCTTCGTTAGCTGCTCTCTTCCATGCAAACTCGTAATCCTTAGCGGTTACGGGCTGTCCATCGGACCATGTCATGTCGCGGAGAGTGTAGGTGTAGGTAACTGTTCCGTCTTCGTTCTCAACGCCTTCAGGAAGATCTGTTGCAGCGTCAGGTACGATCTGGAGGTTGCCGTTTTCATCTTCTGACCACTTAGCAAGTCCGGAGAACAAGTGAGCGAGCATTGTAGCTCCGTCTACTGCGGAGTTAGCTGCAGGATCAAGTGTATCGGGCTCGGAAGCGATACATACGTTGAGTGTATCAAGGTTGTCAGAAGTTGTGGTGTACATGAAGTACTTGTAGCCCAGAGGGTTAGCAAAGAATCCATCTACTGTCTTGGAGATCATGTAAGGGTCTGTGTAGTAGTACAGAGGGCAGATAGCTCCGGTGGACATAAGAAGGTCCTCAGCCTTGTGCATAAGGGCATAACGTGTTGTGGGATCTGTGGTTGTCTTGACAAGGGAGATAAGAGCATCATATGTCTCTGACCATGTTCCGTTCTCTACCTTAAGGTCAAGTCCGAGATCTGTGGTATCAACGCTGTACATAGCGAGTTCACCGTGGTTTCCTCTTCCGAACTGTACGTCGTTGTTACCGGAATCTGTTGTCCACATGTCAAGGAAGCAGATAGGATCGTTGTAGTCAGCCAGCCAGCCGTTACGAGCGATGGAGTAATCTCCTGCCTTACGTGTGTTGAGGAATGTGTTCCATTCCTGGTTCTCGAGGTTGATAGTGATACCAACTGATGCGAGAGCACTCTGGAGATATTCACCGATAGCCTTGTGACCTTCACTTGTGTTGTAGAGGTAGGTCAGTGTAGGGAAGTTGGTGAACTTCTGAGCGGATTCATCCCACTCATAATACTTCTTGAGGATCTCGATAGCTTCGTTTACGTTAGCTTCGAAATCTGCGGGATCTACGCTGTAGTATCCGCCGCCGCCGTTAGCGTTCTCATAGAACTGGGAACCATCGGGCTCGGTCATACCCATAGCTACGAAGGAGCTTGCAGGAAGCTGTCCGGCCTGGCCGATCTCTTCGCAGATGTAGTTTCTGTCGAACAGAAGGCCGATAGCCTGACGGATCTCCGCCTGCTTCATCTCGTCTTCTACGGTAACTGCGCCGGAGCCTTCATCTCCTCCGGATGAGCTTCCGCCTCCGCATGCTGCGAAAGTGAATACCATAACGAGAATAAGAAGTACTGCTAAAAATTTTTTCATGTTGCTTTCCTTCCTTTCTAAAAATAAAGCAAATTATTTTATCATTCACGTGGTGAAACACGTTATGAACTTTTATATGATCTCAGGCCTCAGCCGTTGATCTCCTCTGTCCTGTGGCAGGCCACGAAATGTCCTGATGCGACCTCCTTGAACTCGGGCATGGACTCTGCGCACTTTTCTGTCGCATACTGGCACCTTGTTCTGAAGGGACATCCCGAAGGTGCGTTCAGAGGGCTGGGGATATCTCCCGATAAAGCTATACGCTTGTTTGCCCTTGCGATCTTCGGATCCGGTACAGGCACTGCAGAGATAAGTGACTTGGTATACGGATGAAGCGGATGATGATAGATCTCATCAGCGCCCGCAAGCTCAACCATCTTACCGAGGTACATTACAGCGATCCTGTCGGAAATGTGCTTTACTACCAGGAGGTCATGGGCGATGAACAGATATGTCAGTCCCAGTTTATCCTGGAGTTCATCGAACATGTTTATTACCTGTGCCTGGATGGATACGTCAAGGGCGGATACAGGCTCGTCGCAGACGATGAAGCTCGGATTCAGCGCGAGAGCTCTCGCGATACCGATCCTCTGTCTCTGTCCGCCGGAGAACTCGTGAGCGTATCTTGCAGCGTGCTCTGAGTTCAGTCCTACGTGGCCCATGAGCTCCAGGATGCGTTCCTGACGCTCTTTCTTATCCTTATACATCTTGTGGATATCAAGAGGTTCGCCGATGATATCCGATACAGTCATACGCGGGTTGAGCGATGAGTAAGGATCCTGAAATACCATGGTGGCCTTTCTTCTGAGTTCGAGAAGGTCTTCCTTGGTCTTGACTTCCTTACCCTCGAAAAATACCTTGCCGCCTGTGGGCTGATAGAGGTGCAGGATAGTTCTTCCTACCGTGGTCTTTCCGCAGCCGGACTCGCCTACGAGACCCAGGGTCTCGCCCTTCTTTATCTCAAAGGATACGTCGTCCACGGCCTTCAGAGGCTTGGATGAAAAGAATCCGGTACTGATATCAAAGTATTCCTTAAGGTGTTCAACGCGAAGTATGGTTTCTCTCTCTTCACTCATTTGAAGCACCTCCTTTCTGCTCTTCCATCATTTCCTTTACATTCATCCAGCATGCGGAGTAGTGATGCTCGTTGATCTGAACGTAATCGCAGGTCTGGTTTATGCAGATATGCATAGCATCATCACATCTCGGCGCAAAAGGACATCCTTTCGGCATGTTCAGAAGGTCGATGGGAGTTCCCGTGATGGGCTCCAGTTTCTTATCGTCCATATCCACTGTGGGTATGGATTTCAGAAGGCCCTTGGTGTATGAATGATGAGGATCGTAGAAGATGTCTTCGGCAGTTCCTCTCTCACAGATGGAACCTGCGTACATTACTATGATCTCATCGCAGAGCTGGGCAACTACGCCCAGGTCATGGGTGATCATTATGATAGCCATTCCCAGCTGATCCTGAAGGCTCTTCATGAGTTCCAGGATGCCGGCCTGAATGGTAACATCCAGAGCTGTGGTGGGCTCGTCAGCGATCAGGATATCGGGCTCGCATGAGAGAGCCATGGCGATCATGACACGCTGACGCATACCGCCTGAAAGCTCGAAGGGATACTGCTTCATCCTCTTTTCAGGCTCGTTTACATTTACCAGTTTCAGAAGTTCCACTGCCCTGTCCCAGGCCTGCTTCTTGTCGCGGTCTGTATGGAGAGTGATGGCTTCGATGAGCTGATGCCCTATTGTATACGTGGGATTCAGTGACGTCATGGGGTCCTGGAAGATGATGGAGATCTTGTTTCCTCTCACCGTCTTCATGACCTTCTCGCCTGCTCCCACCAGTTCCTGTCCGTCGAGCTTGATTGATCCGCCGACGATCCTGCCGTTGGCGTCCAGGATCTGCATGATGGAGTAAGCCGTAACCGACTTGCCGGAACCGGACTCACCTACTATTCCCAGTACTTTATGTCTGTCAAGGCTGAAGGATACGCCGTTCACCGCCTTGACCTCACCTGCCGCCGTAAAGAAAGAGGTTTTCAGATCTTTTACTTCAAGTAAAGCCATATCCGTTCCTCCTTTCTAGCGTCTCAGCTTAGGGTCGAATGCGTCCCTTAAGCCGTCTCCGAAAAGATTCAGAGAAAGAACTATAAGTGATATTATGATAGCCGGAATAACCAGTCTGTATGCGTATGAGTTTATTCCGTTGAGAGCGTCAGATGCCAGAGATCCCAGTGAAGGCATGGGAGCGTTTACACCCAGTCCCAGGAAGGACAGGTAGCTCTCTGTGAATATAGCCGAAGGGATCTGCAGAGCCGTCGAAATGATGATAACGGAAATGCAGTTGGGAAGCAGGTGCTTCCTGATGATCCAGCCGCCCTTGGCTCCTGCTGCGCGGGATGCGAGTACGTACTCCTGCTCCTTGAGGGACAGGATCTGTCCTCTGATAAGTCTGGACATGGATACCCAGTACAGAACGCCGAATACTATGAACAGCGAAATGATGTTGGCACCGATCTTGGCAAGGACTGTGCCCTCGATTATGGGCGTCAGCGCCACCCTCATTACCGAGGCCAGCAGTATTACCATAAGCATGTCGGGAAGTGAATAGATGATATCCACTATCCTCATTATGATCAAGTCGACTTTACCTCCCAGATAACCCGAGATGGAACCGACCAGCATGCCTATTATCAGTACGATAAGGCTCGCAAAAAATCCTACCGCCAGCGATATCCTGGTGCCGTACACCACTCGTATGAAGTAGTCACGGCCCTGGGCGTCAGTTCCGAAGATGTGCGGGAATACTTTCTCTCCAGCGTCCATCTTGGCCTGCTCCGTAGCACCGTACTCAAAAGGTCTCAGGTTGTTGTATGAGTTGTCAACCTGCTTACCGGGAGCTACACCCAGCATCCTGTCGTATGAATACGGCCAGAACATGGGAACGATTATAGCTGAAAGCGTGATAACTATGATAACGATGATGCTGACTACGGCCACGTTGTTCTTCATGAGACGCTTTACGCCGTCCTTGAAGAAGGTGGATGATTCACGCATCTGCACCATGTATTCTTTTTCTTCATCAGTAGCAGGAAGGAACAGGTTCGGATCCTGCTGAAGGCTGAATAACTTTTCTTTGTTAAACATATCCTCGCCCCTCCTTACTCAAGATTGATCCTCGGGTCAGCTACCTTGTAAAGGATATCACTGATGAGGTTCATTATAACGATCAGGGTGGCCAGCACGATGGTGGTACCCATGATCAGCGGATAATCACGGTTAGTGATGCTGTTTACGAAGGCACGGCCTATGCCTGGCACAGCAAAGATCTGCTCAACTACAAGGGAACCCGTTACGATATATGCGAGCATGGGTCCGAAGTAAGTGATGACAGGGATAAGGCTGTTCTTTAAAGCGTGTCCGAAGATGATCATGACACGGCTTACACCCTTGGCCTTGGCAGTCCTGATGTAGTCCTGCCCCAGTACGTCCAGCATGGACGATCTGGTAAGCCTGGTGATGTAACTCATAGGATAAAGTCCCAAACTGATTATGGGAAGGATCAGGCCCTTGGCAGTCTCGCCGTTTGCCGGAAGCCATCCCAGTTTGACCGAGAACAATATCAGCATCAGCGATCCTATAATGAACGTTGGCATCGATATCAGTGCCGTGGTAAGGACCATGATGCACTTATCAATGAATTTGTTCCGGTTAAGAGCCGCCACAGCTCCCAGGACTATTCCGAACATAGCCGCAAAAACTGCAGCGATGACACCCAGCTTGGCCGAGGTCTTGAGGCCATCCGTAATAACGTCGATGACCATCCTTCCCCTCTGCTTGAGGGAAGGACCGAAATCCATATGAAAAGCAATATCCTTAAGATAAGTGGTATACTGTTCGAACAGCGGTTTGTCCAGTCCGTACTTGGCTTCCAGAGCAGCCTGAGCTGCAGGGGTTATGGCCTTCTCACTCATGAAAGGGCCGCCGGGGACTGCACGCATTACGAAGAAGGTCAGAGTGATAACTACCCAGACCGTCAGTATGGCCAGAATGATTCGCTTAAGGATGTACGAAAGATTCTTTTTGCTCATATACACTTCACCTTCTTTAACACTTTTTCGCCTTATATAAAAAAGCGGAGGAGCTATGGTGCTCTCCGCTAATTATACTATACCGTGTTTATGTTTTCACCCCTTTTTTGTTTTTTGTGATTATTTTGTGAATTCGCACAAAAAATCCTCTTATTGTTAGTGTTTATATCATTAACCTTTTAGCGATTTAAAATATTCTCATGCACAAGTTCCTGTTCTATTTCCTGCCCCTCTTTTTAAAGTCCTTTTCGATACTTTCCTTCCAGCTTCCGTCAAATTCCGCTGTATTTTTCATTGATCTCAGAGCGCTCACCGCACAGCCGACCGCCGCATAGTTGAGTTCTACCCCTTCGCTGTCGTTCACGTAGCGCACGGCTCTGTCCGCACGGATCCCAAGTCTGCCGGATTCCCTGGCAACGTCGATATTCGCTCCCAGGAAGAGGAATTCCCAGCCGTACTTCTCCTCCTGTCTCTTTATCATCTTCTTCACGTCGCGGTACGAGTATCTGCTGCTGGCGTTCTCAAGGCCGTCAGTGGTGATCACGAAGATCGTCTTTTCAGGCACATCCTCTTCACGGGCATACTTATGAACGTTTCCGATATGATTGATCGCGCCTCCTATGGCGTCCAGAAGAGCCGTGCAGCCTCTTACATAATACTCCTCTTCAGTCATCCTGCCGATCTTATCGAGCGGTATCCTGTCGTGGAGAACCTCCTGATAGTTGTCAAAGAGCACGGTGGACACCAGTGCCTCGCCCTCTTCCTTCTTTTGCTTTTCGATGAGAGAATTGAATCCTCCTATAGTGTCCTTTTCAAGGCCTCCCATGGATCCGCTTCTGTCCAAAATAAAAACCATCTCTGTAAGTCCCTTTTTCATCTCATTACCTCCTTGTATCTTTGCCCTAAGGCTTGCTTACTGTTTACAATGAGATGATAGCAGAACAGAGATGGTTTAAGGTCGCTTTAAAGGCGACTTCTAACTCACGAGGGTCTCCTCAAACAATTCGAAGAGTATCCTCTCCACTTCATAAATATTATATATACCGTGATCCATGCAGTACTGGACTGCCAGATCAACCTTGTCAGACGGGGAGAATGCCTGGCCTGCGCTTGCCAGAAGGTCCCTCGTATCATCGACCGAAAGCTCCATGGAAATAGCCAGAGCCAGTATCGTCCTTTTCTTTGGCGTGTGCCCGGGCTTCTTTATCTTGGAGAATGTCTGCTTGGTAAGGTTAGCCCCCTTGTAGATCTCCACATCGCTCTTGCCGCTCATATCCATGAACCTGAAAAGCCTCTCCTGGAAGGTCTCCCCTCGGTGTTTTAGAAGTTCTTCCAAAGAATCATACCTGGATAAAGATCCCGCGGCCGGTATTTCTTCTTCCGCGAAACTGAATTCAGGTGTCTCCTCCTTTGACAGTTTAGGGAACTCCGCTGTATCTCTTCTTTTAAGAGCATCCCTCGTTCTCTCTCTGGAAAAGATCCTTTGGATGACATTTCTTTCAGGAGCCTTTGATGGCATTTCCGGCGCGCTTTCAGGTGCCATGCTGCCGTACATTGCCGGCATGCTTTCAGGAGCCATGCTGCCGTACATTACCGGTTCCTCAAGATATCTGCTTCCGATGAAGTCCTCGATATCGTCCAGAAGTTTCTTTGAAAGGGAGAATGCCTCTTCATCATTCACCACAAGATATACGTCCATCTCAGATGTGTAGAGATACTTGCTTATGGTAGTGAAGGCGATGTCCAGTCCCTCCTCCTTGGGGAACCTGTAGTTCCCCGTGGAAATGAGAGGAAAGGCGATGCTCTTTATCCCCTTCTCTATTGCAAGGCTCATGACATTGTCATAGCAGCTTCTGAGCTGCCTTCTGGCGGGATCAGGATCATCAGGATCCCATTTGGGTCCCACAGTGTGGATGATATATTTGGCGTCCAGATCGAATCCCGGCGTGATAGCCGCGCTTCCTCTTCTCATGGGTCCGATCTTCACGCGTTCCCTGAAGAGCTTATCCCAGCCGGCTGCGCTGTATATCATCTGGTCGACCCCTCTTCCCACAGCCACAGCAGGATTGGCGCTGTTAACTACAGCGTCCACCTTCATCTTCGTTATGTCATTTCTTACTATTTTAAAAGGCATATTTTTCCCCCTTTTGAATCATTCTTATCATCCCATGGCATGGATATCCATAACGGTCTTTACCAGTTCATCAGATATCAGCGTCGGACCGCCCAGCACTATCGCATGACGCGAACGGGCGCCATACTTGATGTAGGCTGTGCTTTCAGTCACAGCTTCCTGTTTCATTCCGTTCCTGAGCAGGATGAGCGGTGCTCCGTACTGTATGCAGAGAGGCCCTGCCGACAGCCCGTCAGGGAAGTTATGTCCATAGGCAAACGTGCTGTAGAGCCTCTGCCTGTCAGAGAAGAATGCCATTGCCACTGAGATAGATGTCATGTATCTGTCAGCTCCGAAGATCCTGAAATATTCAAGTCCGAAATCGACCACACTCTGTTCAACCGCAACTGAAACAGCCCCCGGACCGCCTATGATATATGTGGTCTTGGGTACCGCTTCATTGAAATACTGCACCTGTTCCTGCTTCAGTTTTCCGCCCACAAGAAGGATGGGCTTACCTGTAGCAGATGCAGAGAGAGCGTCCGGGAAGTTTACTCCGCTGCAGATCAGGAGATCCTCATTTACCGCTCCGCAATACTTCAGTATCTTAAGATTGGTGTCATAACGGTCAGTACCGGCAAATCTCTCGACTCTTGACGCATCTATCCCGCCGGCCGTGAGTGCCTTTTCCATATCTTCCGGCACAGCTCCCGTGCCTCCGAGGATGAACACTTTGCCGGAAGGATCCAGATATGTCGAGATATCGCCTGCGATCTTCTGGATCACATCAGGCTTATTGTTTACAAGCAGTATCGGTGCATTATATCTGGCCGCAAGGTATGTCCCGCCAAGAGCGTCCGCAAAATTCGTCCCGCAGGCTATGATCGCGTTCTCGTATTTGCCGCTGCTTGTCCATGATCTTTTTAAAGCAGCTGCCTTCAGAGCGGTATCATATCTGTCATCTCCGGCGATCCTTTCGATCCCCTGCTCATATGTCCAGTTGATATTGAAATCCCGTGACTGCAGTTCCCCGTAGTTAATATCGAAGCAATATCTACGTGAACCCTGCTTATTTCCCGGAAGCGGCTCTATGTCATAATACCACAGCGTCTTGCCGGAATCCTGATAGCTGCAGTTTCCGCAGATAAACCAGCTGTCAGAATCGTAGTCCCACTGAAGCAGCTGAACAGCGTATGCACCGGGAGACAAAGCGATCCCTACAGTTTTGCTTTCTCCGGGCCAGAGCCAGTTGCTGTACTCGGAATACAGTATCTCCGGAGGATCACCGGCATACGCTGTGGTACACGCATGACCCACCATGGCAAATACAAGTATCAATGTTAATAAAAGACTTATTATCCTTTTTCTTTTCTTCATTATCGTTTTGCCTCCTTTCTTTAAAAAATATATCGTATCTTTTTCTTAATGATATCATACTGCGGCCTGTTTACCAACAGTTTTAGAGTTTTTCAAAAAAAGGCCCGCCCAAATGGGCAGGCCGTACAATACTACTTCAGTGATGTTTTGACAGCGTTTATTCGGTCTCCTTCACGATCTCAGCATCAGGAGCGTTCCTAATGATGGATTCGATTCCGTTCTTAAGTCCGGCCATCTGCTTATAGCCTTCGCCTGCGCAGATGATCTGGCCGTTTCTGGCTTTAAGTCTGAATCTGAATTCGCCTGCCTTGTCCGTATAGATCTCCCACTTGGGGTTCTTTTCAACCTTGAAGCCCTCTACAGTCTGGTCCTCGATCTTAGCTATCGGGGCATTCTTTTTTATAGAATTGATACCCTTCTTGCAGGTCTCAAATGTCTTATATACCTGAGATGCTGCGATTACCTGTCCATTATTTGCTTTAAGATTGAATTTTACTCCGGTCTTAACTTCTGTAACAACAAATTTACCCATTTTTGTCCTCCTTTTATAGCAAATGTACTGTTCAAGTATGTCTATTCTATACCCGTATTATACCAAATCACCGCTTTAATGTATAGATGTTTAATAATTTTTTTATCGATACGGGAAATAACGCAAAAAATAAAAAATTGCCCGAAAAGGGCAATTTTTGTTTTACATATATAAGGCTTCGTATTCATCCCTCATGATGGACATCAGGTGGACATCGTGAAGGACACCGTCTTTTCTGCAGTTGCCTCTAAGCACGCCTTCCTCTTTAAATCCCATCTTCTTATACAGGAACTCAGCCGGGTTCCCCGTGTAGAAGTCCAGGTATACCCTCTGCATATCCAGATCCCTGAACATGTGATCCATGGTCGCTTTCAGGGCCTGTCCTCCCAGACCTTTATTTCTCAGGGACTTGTCTGCGATATATATCCTCCAGATCTCTCCCTTCCATCCGGGGATCAGGTCTCCCAAGACGATCCTTCCGATCATGGTGCCGTCTTTGGAAAGGATGGTGAACTGCTCAGCTCCTTCGTCAGCCTGGTCAGCAAAGAACTTCTGATAAACGTCCTCTTTGGTCTGGTGGCAGCTTATGCTGAAGAACTCCGTAACTTCCGGTCTGGTCTCCCATTCATAGAAAGTATCGCAGTCTTCGAATACGCTGTCCCTTATGATAAGATCCTCAGTCTCAATTCTCATCGTTTTTTTCCTGCTCCTCCTTTTCCTGCTTCGCTTCCATGGCCTCGATCTGTTCCTTGTAGGCTTCGCCCTTCTCCTCGGTGCCGTGTCTTCCTGCAGGGTGATAGGTAGGAACAACTTCCTCTATCAGTTCTCTGATATCTTCTCTCTCCTGATATGCCGCTATCATCAGTTCCTCGAGCTGATCAAGGAACTTGTCCTCATCGAACTCTATCGGTCTTCCGATGTTTATCAGCTCGTTCTCGGTCTTTCTCATGCCTTCCTCGTCCATCAGGCGCTCCTCATAGAGCTTCTCTCCCGGACGAAGACCGGTATATTCTATCTTGATATCAACATCAGGCTTGAGTCCTGAAAGCTTGATCATGTTCCTTGCGAGATCGTCGATCTTAACGGGAGTTCCCATATCAAGAACGAAGATGTTTCCCGCTCCTCCTATGGTCGCTGCCTGGAGCACCAGGGATGCAGCCTCGGGGATAGTCATGAAGTACCTGATGATCTCAGGATGCGTTACCGTTACAGGACCTCCCGCTGCGATCTGCTCCCTGAATCTGGGGATAACAGAACCGTTTGATCCAAGCACGTTTCCGAACCTTACGGCTACGAACTGGGTCTTGGGTTTATACGGTACCACCATATCATCAAGTTTGCTCTTTCCGTAGGATACGTGACCCTGAAGGTTGGGAAGGTCATGCGCCTTACCTTCAGCAATCTTTCTCGCAAAGGTCTGGACTATCATCTCACAGATACGCTTGGACGCTCCCATGACGTTAACGGGGTTCACCGCCTTATCTGTTGAGATGAGTACGAACCTCTCGCAGCCGAAGAGCATGGCAGCATATGCAGTGTAGTATGTTCCTATTGAGTTGTTCTTGATGGCTTCGCAGGGGCTGTCCTCCATGAGAGGCACATGCTTATGTGCTGCTGCATGGAACACGATGTCAGGCCTGTATTTACGGAACACTTCCTTCACCCTTCTGCTGTTTCTCACGGATCCTATCAGGACCTCAAGGTCCAGATCGGGATACTTGTCATTAAGCTCAAGCTTGATCGCATGAGCGTTGTTCTCATATATATCGAAGATTATGAGCTTCTTTATCTCTTCGAAGGATGCCAGCTGTCTGCAGAGTTCTGACCCTATGCTTCCGCCTCCTCCTGTTACGAGGACTGTCTTTCCTGAAAGGAAGCTTCTGGTCTCCTTGCTGTTCATCTTGACGGGATCTCTTCCAAGAAGGTCCTCTACTTCGACTTTACGAAGCGAGTTCACCGTCACGTTTCCGAGCATCAGCTGATACATTCCCGGAAGAGTCATCAGTTCACAGCCTGTCTCCTTACAGATGTCGATAATGGCCTTTCTCTCGGTAGCTGATACGCTGGGGATAGCCATGTATATCTTGCTTACGTCAAGGTCCTTCACTGCCTGAGGGATCATTTCCCTTCCGCCGATGATGGGGATCCCGTCTATATCCCTGTGCCACTTGTTCGGGTTATCATCGATGATGGCGACTACTTTCTCGTTAACGAAGTTCTTCTGCTTGAGTTCCCTGATTACAAGGGTAGCTGCAGCACCGGCTCCTATTACGAGAGCGTTTATGGGATCGGTCTTTGATTTCTTGTTCCTGATGAGAAGAAGGAATCTGTATGAGAACCTGATTCCCGTTGTCAGTATGAACTGGAACACCGCTCCCATGAAGTAATATGAGAGAGGCATCCTCTTGAGCGTGATGCCCGGGAATCCGAAACGGAAGATCAGAGCGACGAGAACGATCTGTATGATTATGGTCGCAGCGTTAGCATACACCGCCCTTTCGAGCTCCGTATAGCTTGCGAACCTCCACATGCTCCGGTACATCTTGAAGTATCTGAAGGTGATGATGCAAAGGATAGCGTAGATAGGAGCTGCTATCAGCCATACCTGGAAGTATGCTCCCTGGATAGCGGAGAACTTCAGGTCAAACCTGAGCCAGAG
>CACZGZ010000006.1 GCA_902780845.1 uncultured Eubacteriales bacterium | reverse complement strand
CGTTCATGCGGCAGATACCCTCGCATATGTCTCTCATCCTGTCTTCGACTGTTTTTTGGGAGACCGGATCGAGACTCCTGGTGTCTCCCTTTATGACTGCGGTGCCTGCCAAGATGTTGTGAGCGCCGTCAGTCTCTATCTCCGTACATGAGATGACGGAAGAGCTGGAAGGGTCGATGCTGCGGGACACAATGGTCTGGATGCCCAGGATGATCTCCGAGGCGATAACAAGAGCGTCCTTAGCGTTATGAGGCCGGGCGGCATGTCCGCCGACGCCCTTTACCGTAATGGTAAAGTTATCCTCGCTTGCCATTATTCCTCCGTTACGCATGGCTATCTTTCCCTCAGGGACTGAAGGCATGTTATGAGCTCCATAGATCTCATCCATGGGAAAGCGTTCAAGCAGGCCGTCGGCCATCATGTTCAAAGCTCCGTGACCGGTCTCTTCGTCGGGCTGGAAGATGAATCTTACAGTACCGTTAAAATCACGTGCCTTCGAAAGCATTTCGGCGGCTCCGAGGAGCATCGCCATGTGACCGTCATGGCCGCAGGCATGCATAGTACCGGGGGTCACCGATTCGTACGGACAGCCCGTCTGTTCAGTCACCGGAAGGGCATCCATATCCGCCCGAAGGCCTATGGTACGGGGACCGTCACCGCATTTAAGAGTGCCCACTACCCCGGTGCCGCCGATACCCTCGGTAACTTCGATGCCCATCAGGCGAAGTTCTTTTGCGATGTAGGATGCAGTTTCATGCTCATTCTGAGAAAGTTCAGGGTGCGCATGGAGATGGTGCCGCCACCTGATCATTTTATCCTTTAAAACGTCCATATGGATCTCCGTTTATATATAATACATATGAATTTATATAAAGATGTTTTAATTATAATCCGTGAAGAGACCAAAATCAATTATTTACTTGCTTTCAATGCGTTACAGCAATCCGATAAAGTCAAATAGCATTCTGATGTATCTTGAAAAGCTACACTGGATAGAATATAATTTAATAAGGACAAATGAATAATGACCCGGACAAGTTCTGCAGCTGCAGATGAAAAGAGAAACCGGTGGGAATCCGGTACGATCCCGTCACTGTAATAGGGAGCGGACGGCAAAAGGTCACTGAGGGAATCCTTGGGAAGGCGCCGCCTGCTGTGAACTTAAGTCAGGAGAACTGCTTGTCCCTGAATAGATCTTTCATACGGTGTATATGAAAACTGAAGTCTCTTTTATGGCGGGACTGTTTTAGTTCGGAGTGATGACAAAACTTCTGTATGAATGTATCGTACAGAAGTTTTTTTATGGAGGTTATCGCTCAGTGCTTTCAATGCTGAAATACATGGCCATAATGGCAGTCTTCTATATCTTATCGGATAAGGTGATAAAGGCGGATCTTGCCAAGCCCATGCAGACCTTTTCTGACATGGCGCTTTATTCGCTGGTGTTCATCATGGGAATGAGGATAGGAGCCAATGAAGAGGTAATATCCAAACTGGGCAGCGTCGGCCTTCAGGCCTTGGCGACGACTTTTCTGGCCTTTTTCGGAAGCGTTTTCATGGCCTTCCTGGTGAGGACCTTCATGATGCTTGACCGGCACGGACTCGGAAAGAAGCACATCAGGACTGAAAGAGAGACAGGGAATGAAGAGAACGGTGCAAACGGACTCAAGTCGACGGCTATCATCTTCTCCCTTGTAGCTTTGGGCATGCTTGCGGGTCATTTCATCGTTCCGGAAATGATAGTGGAACCCGATGAATTCCAGGAAGATGCCGGCACCATGATAGATATATGTCTGTGCATCCTGCTTGCAGGAGTGGGGTACGGCCTGGGAATAGAAGGGAATATCCTGGGGAAGATCCGGTCCATAGGGTTCCGGGTACTGGGTCTTCCCATAGCCATAATGTCGGGTACGGCCATCATGGGACTGGCATACGGGGTATATGGCCCCCTTACCGTCAGGGAGTCACTTGCGATCTTCATGGGAATGGGCTGGTACGGGCTGGCACCTGCCATTATACTGAACGCCGGTCACGCCACAGCGTCCGCCATAAGCTTCCTTCACAACATCTTCCGTGAAGTGCTGTCCATGCTGATCATCCCGATAGTCGCGCAGAAGATAGGGTACTTCGAAGCGGCCTCGCTTCCGGGTTCCACCGGGATGGACTGCTGTCTGCCGTCAGTCAAAAAATACACCAATGGGGAAGTCGCCATCATGTCGCTGATATCCGGGATCGTCTGCTCCATGGCTGTAACGGTACTTGTGCCGGTCATAATAGACTGAGAACACAAAAGTTTGTAAAAAATGTATAATAATTGCATATTGCATATTGACAATGTATACAACATTTGGTAACCTCTACACACAACTTTATTAACAAAATATTAACACGTTTGTAAACACTTACAATAAATCATCATTCATTTATCAACCGTTCTGAAAGGAGGACATCAATGTCAGAACAGACGACCAAAAGATTGCCCAGCAAGATCGCAGGTCTCATCCCTGTAATCGTGCTTCTCGCGATCATGATCACCAACTATGTGCTGGACTGGGGCCAGGATCCTCACATTCCTGTACTCATCGCCTGCGTAGTAGCCATGGTAGTAGGAAAGGTATATGGCTACACTTACAAGGAGATGCTTGCCGGCGCGCTCGACGCTGTAAGCCAGTCTCTGGAAGCAATCATCATCATCCTCTGCGTAGGATGTCTTATCGGAGCCTTTGAAGGATCCGGTACTATCCCCGCTGTAGTATACTACGGACTGCAGCTCATCTCACCCAAGGCTTTCCTTCCTCTTGCTTGTGCTCTCTGCGCACTGGTAGGTATCGCTCTTGGATCAGCATGGACAGTATCCGCTACCCTCGGTATCGCGTTCATGACCATCGGAACCACCATGGGATTCAGCCCTGCTCTCATCGCAGGTATGGTCCTTTCCGGAGCTTGCTGCGGAGACAAGTTCTCACCGCTCTCCGACTCCACAAACCTTGCTGCCGGTTCTGCTCAGACAGGTCTGTTTGACCACGTAGGAGCCATGGTAACCACCACCTTCCCCAGCCTGGTAATCGCTATCGTTATCTACGCTGTACTCGGTGTAAAGGGATCCGCAAACTACGATCCCACCATCTCCCTTGAACTTCAGGAAGCTATCGTTGAGCACTATCCTCACATGAGCCCCCTGCTCCTGATCCCTGTAGTTCTCATCCTTGTAGTTGCAGTTCTCAAGGTTCCCGCTCTTCCTGCGATCCTGCTTCTTTCAGCCATCGGCTGCATTTTCGCAGTTATCTTCCAGGGAGCGAACTTCTCAGACTGCATTACGCTTACTCACTATGGATATGAAGCTGAAACAGGAAACGAACTCGCTGACAAGCTTATGAACAGAGGCGGTATGGACTCCATGCTCTGGACCAACAACCTCGTAATCGTAGCAGTTGGATTCGGCGGCATCCTTCAGACCATCGGTGCTGTAGATTCACTTCTCGGCGCTCTCATCAAGAAGGTAAAGACTCCTTTCCAGCTTGTTGCTGTAACCATGATCACCGGTGCATTCTGCATCACCACAATGTGCGACCAGTATCTCGGACTCATCATCCCTGCTTCAATGTACAAGGATAAGTTCGACGAAATGGGACTTGGAAGAAACATGCTTTCCAGAACTCTTGAAGACTGCGGTACTCTTTGGTCACCTCTGGTACCCTGGTCATCCTGCGGTGCATATCACTCAGGAGTACTCGGCGTTCCTACATTAAGCTACCTTCCTTTCGTATTCATGAACATCCTGAATCCTATCTATGCACTGATCACCACCTCCTATGGCGGAAACATCATCTATGCAGACGGATCCAGAACAAATCTCTTCAAGAAGCTCGTCAAGGGCAAGGGCCCTGCAGGCGCTCCTGAAGAAGCACATGAGAAGGCTATGGCTGCTCTTAAGGAACTCAGAGCAAGCGGAGCATATCCCGATTTCAAATAATCGTAAAAAGGATCTTAAATAATATGTGAAAAGCAAAAGGAGCTCACGCCCTTGAGGGCGGTGAGCTCCTTTTGCTTATGGTGATTTTGAGTGAATCATACGATTTTTGACAAGCTGTTATACCAGTTCTTTGCATGCCTTAGGCATTGCCATGACGTTTTCGAAGGGTGCGTCGCATACCATGTCGCAGCCGGGTGCCATGATGTAGCCTCTTCCGGCAGCTGTCTTGATGCGCTCTTCAGCTTCCTTGTATACATCCTCCGGCTCGTCGAAGAGCATTGCGCCTGCGGGATTGATGTTGCCGTAGATTACCATCTTGCCGTCAGCGTCGATAAGTGCCTGGTCAAGATCTACTGCATAGTCGCAGGAGAAGGCGTTGAAGCCGGCTTCCATGAGGGGTTTAACGCGCTTGCCTGATCCTCCGCATACGTGACAGATGTAATACTTGAAATCTGTTGCATCCATTACCTGTTTAAGTCTGGGGATGACCCAATCCTTGAACATCTTAGGGCTGATCATTGTTCCGGATGAGCAGGGCTCTGCGATGAAGGCGATGTCAGCGCCTCTTTCTCTGAGAAGCTGAAGTACATTGATGCAGATCTCGGTACCGATATCCAGAAGCTTGATGGCCAGCTCTTTGTTCTTCATGATGTCCAGCATGAAGAGCTCGGTCTCACGCATTACGCAGGCGTTGGTGAAAGGACCTGCGATGTCGACGATGAGGTATTTGTCATCGCCTGCCAGTTTCTTTATGTTCTCGCACTGACCCAGCATGCACTGGAAATAGTCGTTAGCGAGGAGTGTCTCCTTGATATCTATGCTTTCAAGTCTTGCGATTTCTGCTTCCAGATCCTTGATATATGACTTGGTGTTAACGGGATTTCCCGGATGGTCGATATCGATAGGGCTTCCGAAAGCGTTGAGAGGAGCGGTGAAAGCTCCGTTTACACCACTGATAAGGTCAGTGTCGAATTCTTCCATATGCTTAACGATGAGAGATGCGCCGTTATCGGGCAGGTGATAGAGTTCACGATATGAGAGATTCTCGTTCTTGGATACCCAAGCGCCTCCGTCTACAAGTGCAAATGGCGTTCTATCTACGGGCTGGTGATTCATCACAGCATCTATTCTTTCCTTATGGTTCATAGTATTACCTCCCGAATGATAAAAATAACTTACAATGGAATTATATACTAACCCAGTAGGTAAATCTATAAATAAATTTGCGGTCTTAATTCATTATTTTGCTGTTTTGCTCAAAAGCAACCGGATTATTAACTGCAAAAGTAGTTGAGGGATGATTTGGTTGAGAGAAATATGCTTGTTCATCCTACTGAGAGACGTGATACCTGTTTCAGTAGGAGGTGTTACTGCCAAATTATCCTACTACAGATGGTTTTAAGCAATCCAGTAGGAAAAAGGAAGAACTATTTTCCTACTGTAAGCAGCGATGACCATATCGGTAGGAGAGGTTATCGAAAAAGCATCCTACTAAAGACAGCGATACACGATCCAGTAGGAAAAAGGCTGGGAATTTTTCCTACTCAGGAAAGCATCGCTTCATTCAGTAGGAAAAAGGCTGAAAATTTTCCCTACTCAGGAAAGCATCGCTTCGTTCAGTAGGAAAAAGGAACAAAAAAACCGCCCTTCCGGACGGCTGAATCATATCAGTTTATTTAATTAAGCTGCTGAGCTTTTTTGAGTAGAAGAAGTCCTTGGTCATGGCGTCGTATTCGGACCACATCGGAAGGGTCTGGCAATCCTCAGCCCTGGGGCAGTCGTTTTCCTGACAGGCGAGGCAGGCCACAGGAGAAAGGGAACCTTCCATGGTCTCGATGATCTCACCCACGGAATACTCATCGGGATCCCTCATAAGTTTGTATCCGCCGTTTTTACCGCTGGCACCGGAGATCATTCCGGAAGAAACGAGATCACGGACGATGATCTCCAGGTACTTCTTGGAGATCTGCTGCCTTTCGGCGATGTCTTTTAAAGGAATGCGTTCCTGATCCTTGTGTTCAGCCAGGTCTATCATGACGCGAAGAGCGTATCTTCCTTTGGTGGAAATCATAAAAGTCAACTCCTTTCCGGCTTTTTACCTATTATAATATAGGGTAAATTAAAAAACAAGTAAAATATTTTCTAAAAACCTATTGACACGGTAGGCAAATAGGTATAAAATCTGCATTAATTAAAAAAGACAGGAGAGAGCTTATGAAAATATATGCAGACAATGCTGCTACGACTAAGATGAGCCGTACGGCAATAGATACCATGGTGAAATATATGGAAGAGACCTACGGCAATCCTTCCAGCTTATATATGATAGGTCAGGAAGCCAAGGAAGCTCTTGAAGAGGCCAGGGGGACGGTGGCAAAGGTGATCAATGCCGAGCCGAGAGAGATCATTTTCACATCCGGCGGGTCTGAAGCTGACAATCAGGCCATAGTTTCCGCAGCGGCCATCGGAGCGAAAAAGGGAAAGAAGCACATCATCTCTTCGGCCTTTGAGCATCACGCGGCGCTCCACACACTGGCTAAGATGGAGAAGGAAGGTTTCGAAGTAACTCTTTTGGACGTACACGAAGACGGACTGGTGAGACCGGAAGAAGTTGAGGCAGCGATCAGGGACGACACCTGCCTGGTGACCATAATGGCAGCCAACAACGAGATCGGGACCATCCAGCCAATAAGGGAGATCGGAAGGATCTGCAGGGAGCACGGCGTGATCTTCCATACAGACGCCGTTCAGGCAATAGGCCACATAAAGATAGATGTAAAAGAAGACAATATAGATATGTTATCAGCATCCGCACATAAGTTCCATGGGCCTAAAGGAACAGGTTTCCTTTATGTGAAGAAGGGCATAACCCTTACAAATATAATTGAAGGCGGAGCACAGGAAAGGGGGAAACGCGCGGGAACTGAGAACGTTCCCGGCATCATGGCCATGGCAGCCGCCCTTAAGGAAGCGGCAGAAAACATGGACAGTGCAGCTTCTCACGTCAGGGGAATGCGCGACAGGCTGATAGCGGGACTTAAAGAGATACCTCACTCAGCCATAAACGGAGACGAGGAAAAGAGACTTCCCTCAAACGTTAACTTCTGCTTCGAGGGGATAGAGGGCGAAAGTCTTTTGCTCCTGCTGGACCAGAAGGGAATAAGCGCATCCTCAGGTTCGGCCTGTACGTCGGGATCTCTGGATCCCAGCCATGTGCTGCTGGCCATCGGCCGTGTTCACGACGTAGCTCACGGCTCACTAAGGCTCAGCCTCGGAGAGGACACGACGGAAGAAGAAGTTGATTACCTGGTGAAGTCGGTGGCTGAGGTCGTAAAATACCTCAGAAGCTTTTCACCGGTCTGGAGAGATCTTGAAGCGGGCAAGACACCGCATATATTATAGGAGGCAAAAAATGGCTTTATACAGTGATAAAGTAATGGATCATTTCCTTCATCCGAGAAACGTAGGCGTAATTGAGGATGCCAACGCGGTAGGTGAGGTCGGGAACGCCAAATGCGGCGACATCATGAAGATGTATCTGAAAATTGAGGACGGCATAGTTGAAGACGTGAAGTTCGAGACCTTCGGCTGCGGCTCCGCCATAGCCTCAAGTTCCATGGCCACTGAACTCATCAAGGGGAAACCCGTGGAGGATGCCATGAAACTGACCAACAAAGCGGTGGCTGAAGCCCTGGACGGTCTTCCGGACTACAAGATGCACTGTTCGGTGCTGGCTGAAGAGGCGATCCAGTCAGCGTTGGAAGACTATTACAAAAACGATCCTGCGGCTAAAAAATAACTGTTGGAAATGGCATGACGTAAGGGTCATGCCATTTTATGGATAAGGGGTCAGAATCATGAATATCAATCAGCTTAAATATGTGCTTGAAGTGGCTGGGTCGTCTTCGATGAGGGAAGCATCCACAAGGCTTTATGTTTCGCAGCCGGCACTTTCAGCGAGCATACACGAACTGGAGGATGAACTTGGTATACTGCTGTTTGACCGGACAAACAGAGGAATATCGCTTACTGATGCGGGAAGAGAGTTCCTGACATATGCCAAGAAGGCGGTGAGCCAATATGAGGTCCTGGAAGAGCGTTATCTTCTGGCCGACAGAGAAAAGGAGAGGTTTTCGGTATCCACGCAGCACTACAATTTTGCTATCACTGCATTTACTGACGTTATAAAGAAGATGAAACCTGAAAAGTACATCTTTTCGATACACGAGACCAAGACAAAAGATGTTCTGGAAGATGTCAGAAGTCTTAAGAGCGAAGTGGGCATCATATCATTTTCCGGTTCAAATGAGGCCGTCATCAGAAAACTCTTCCGCGACTATCAGCTGGAATTTAACCCCCTTATGCAGAGAGAAACATATGTATATGTATGGAAGGATCATAAATTCGCCGGAAGAAAGGAGATCTCCATCGATGAGATGCGCAGTTACCCCTGTGTTTCATTCGATCAGAGCGACGACAGTAACTTTTACCTGACAGAAGAGGCGATGGCTGACTACTCCTTCGATAAAATGATCAGGTCCAGCGACAGAGCGACCAGCATGGAGCTCATGGCAAAGCTGGGAGGATATTCCGTAGGATCGGGCATGCTGACACAGGAGGATGCGATCCTGCAGGGCCTGGTCGCCATCAAGATGAAGGAGGAAGATCCTCTGATCATAGGATATATTACGAGAAAAGGCAGCACCCTTTCACAGTATGGAGAGGCATATGTTGAAGAACTGCTTAAATACAAGGAGTTGTAACTAAGAACTTTCGCAAAGGAATGCGATCGGCAGCACAGTGATAAGCGCCGGTTATCACCGATGATAAAAACGTACGAATTTACATACATGTATTCCTGAACTATAATAAAACCAACCAAAACGAAGGAGGCAACTTAGATGGGAAATTATAAATTTGAGACACTTCAGTTACACGTAGGACAAGAACAGGCAGACCCGGCAAGTGATGCTCGCGCTGTTCCCATTTATCAGACTACGTCATACGTTTTTCATAACAGCAAGCATGCAGCAGACCGCTTCGGTCTGGCAGACCCGGGGAACATCTATGGACGACTGACGAATTCAACCCAGGATGTGCTGGAGAAGAGAATGGCCGCTCTTGAAGGAGGAGTGGCGGCGCTGGCTCTTTCATCCGGAGCCGCAGCCATAACATATACAGTTCAGGCCCTTGCCGCCAACGGAGGACATATCGTAGCCCAGAAGACCATCTACGGAGGAAGCTACAATCTTCTTGAGCATACCCTTCCTCAGTACGGCATCAGGACCACCTTCGTGGATGCCCATAATCTTGAAGAGGTGGAAGGCGCCATAGAAGCTGATACCAGAGCCATATATATCGAGACTCTGGGAAATCCCAACAGCGATATTCCCGATATCGATGCCATAGCAGAGATCGCACACAGGCACGGACTTCCCGTAGTCGTTGACAACACCTTCGGAACGCCGTATCTCATCAGACCTTTTGAGCATGGCGCTGATATCGTAGTGCATTCCGCGACCAAGTTCATCGGAGGACATGGAACGACCTTAGGCGGGATCATCGTTGACGGAGGCACCTTCGACTGGAAAGCATCGGGAAAATATCCCGCCATCGCAGAACCCAATCCCAGCTACCACGGAGTATCCTTTGCGGATGCTGTGGGACCTGCAGCCTTCGTAACATATATAAGAGCGATCCTTTTGAGAGATACAGGAGCCTGCATCTCACCATTCAACGCGTTCCTTCTTCTTCAGGGCGTGGAGACCCTGTCCCTGAGGATCGACAGACATGCTGAAAATACCAAGAAGGTGGTGGAATATCTAGCAAACCATCCGAAGGTGGAGAAAGTCAACCATCCTTCCCTTCCGGATCATCCTGATCATGCGCTCTATGAGAAGTATTTCCCGAACGGTGGAGCTTCCATCTTCACCTTTGAGATAAAGGGAGGTCAGGAAGAGGCCTGGAAGTTCATCGATAACCTGGAGATCTTCTCACTTCTGGCAAACGTTGCTGACGTGAAGAGTCTGGTCATACATCCAGCTTCCACCACTCATTCACAGCTGAATGAAGAGGAACTGCTGGATCAGGGAATAAAGCCCAACACCATCAGGCTCTCCATCGGAACGGAACACATCGACGATATTATCGCAGACCTTGACAAGGGATTCAGTGCGATCTAAAATTACATGAAAAGCGAGGTATATGAAATGGCTAAG
This sequence comes from uncultured Eubacteriales bacterium, assembly GCA_902780845.1. Classification (GTDB taxonomy): domain Bacteria; phylum Bacillota; class Clostridia; order Peptostreptococcales; family Anaerovoracaceae; genus RUG754. Next base: position 19,542 of record CACZGZ010000006.1, on the reverse strand, counting down.
ATATATAAAGGCGTAAGCGAACTTATAGGAAAGACACCTCTTTTAGAGGTAACTAACATAGAAAAGGAACTGGGACTTGAAGCAAGAGTCCTGGTGAAACTGGAATACCTGAATCCTGCAGGATCAGTCAAGGACAGAGTCGCCAAGGCGATGATCGAGGATGCTGAGGAGAAGGGTATAATAGGTGAGGGATCGGTTCTCATAGAACCCACATCCGGAAACACCGGCATCGGCCTTGCGGCTATCGCTGCATCCAAGGGATATCGCATGATCCTCACCATGCCTGAGACCATGAGCGTTGAGAGAAGGAACATCCTTAAGGCATACGGTGCAGAGATCGTTCTCACCGAAGGAGCCAAAGGCATGGCGGGAGCTGTAGCCAAAGCCGAGGAACTGGCTAAAGAGATCGAAGGCGGCTTCATCCCGGGTCAGTTCGTGAACCCGGCAAATCCTGCAGTACATAAAGCAACTACCGGTCCCGAGATCTGGGAAGACACCGACGGCAATGTGGATATCTTTATCTCAGGCGTAGGCACAGGCGGAACGGTGACGGGAGTAGGAGAGTATCTCATTTCGCAGAATCCCAACGTTAAGATCGTGGCCCTTGAGCCTGCAGATTCACCGCTCTTAAGCGAAGGAAAGGCGGGTCCTCACAAGATCCAGGGTATCGGAGCCAACTTCATACCGGATGTCCTGAACAGGGGAGTATTCGATGAGGTATATAAGGCAACATCGGACGAGGCTTTTGCGGCGGCCAAGCTTCTTGCAAAGAGGGAAGGTATCTCAGTAGGTATCTCCTCAGGAGCAGCCCTTTCTGCAGCCATAGAATACGCGAAGAAGCCGGAAAACAAAGGAAAGACAATAGTGGCTCTTCTTCCTGACAGCGGAGACAGATACTATTCCACACCGCTTTTCACAGAATGATATTAAAAATGAAAAGGGCGCAGGTCATTGGACCTGCGCCCTTTATTGTCTATGTTTATATTCGGAATTAAAATCAAAGTTTTTCAAATCCGGAGCCTGTATCGTGCTTTACACGGTCGTGCTCTTCAGCGCGTTTAGCGTCGTTCCACTGATCCATGGTTCCTACCAGATAACCGGTGATCCTTCTGATCCTTTCAAAGGGAGCCTTTTCGAACTCATAGTGGAGATCCGCATAGTCTCCGTCCAGATTGATGTCGAGAGCTTTAATTTTTCTGTTATACTTCTTCTCTAAATAACCTACGTATGCAAGGCTTTCTCTTGCAGTTGCATTTCCTGTGATAGCTACGCTCATGATGAATTCCTCCCTTTAAATATATATAAACGAACTTTTATCAGTTTCAGGAACTACAGGTTGTGGTGTTTTACCGTTTTTTAGTTCTAAAACAACCATATTTTGCGCTCCAGTAAGTATTATATACCTGCATTTCAAAAAATTAAACCTCTTTTATGAAAAAAATCAAAAATTTTTTGAAATAAAAAACCGGCCTGATGGCCGGGGACAAAGTTCGGCTTATGAAAAGATACCTGTGAATATCAGGAGCAGGAGGTTGTTGTCGTACAGATCCTGTGAGAAGAAGGATCCGTCAAACCAGAGCATGATCTCCTGCGAGTGCCCGGGAGCCACGATGCTGGCCACGGGGAAGAGGAGCGCCAGGAACAGGAAGACTGTGAAGAGTCCGATCACCACTCCGATGATGAGCCCGAGGATCCAGTCCACGGTTCCCGTGAAACCCTCTTTGTCTCTCGATGATTTTACCATGTTTACGAGGAGCCCCAGCACTATGCGTATCACGATGATGATCAGCACGAAGGACAGTACGATCCATGCAACATGATTTATATCAGCTGCAGTCTCCGCTATAAAGCCGGAGGATATGGAATCGACACCTTCCCTGAAGATGCCCGGGAGGGAGTTGTACGCTTCCGAAGAGCCGAGCCTGGAAGAGAGCTGCTCTGAGATCCTGAACTCGGTGGCAGCTCCGACTGAAGTGCCTTCGATGAACTTTCCCAGAGGGCCCGCCAGAAAATAGGCCGCAGCAACAGAAGCGATGCCCTTAAGGAAACCGGCGATCGTCGATACGAAACCCTTTCTCATGGTGAAAAAGATGGTCAGGGCAAATATTAAGATAACAGCGATGTCCATTTTCATGTGTTTACCTCAATGGATATTTTACACTAAAAGGCGGATGTTTTGAAGTGGATATTTTGTGAAGGTTGGGGGGATTTGCACTTTGTATGCAAAATTCATGTTGAATACAGGTCTGATTTGTGATAAAATCTTCAGGTATGGAAAACTATATGCTTGAAGCCATAAAAGAGGCGAAGATCGCAGCTGAAATGAGTGAGATACCGGTCGGCGCGGTCATCGTAAAAGACGGAGAGATCATAGCCCGCGGCCATAACACCACCGATACGGACGGTGACCCTACGGCCCATGCGGAGATCAATGCCATAAGACAGGCGGGGAAGCTTCTCAAGGAGACCCTGAACTGGCGGAGGCTCACGGGCTGTGACATGTATGTGACGATGGAACCCTGCTCCATGTGCGCCGGCGCCTTGGTGTGGGCGAGGATCGAACATCTCTACGTCGGCGTCATGGACCCCAAGGCCGGAGGCTGCGGATCCGTGCTCAACATAATCGGAGAACAGAAACTTAACCATCAGGTAGAACTCATTGAGATAGAGGACGGCCCGGTGAAGGACGAATGCCGGGAAGTCGTACAGGGGTTTTTCAGGGATCTGAGAATAAAGCAGAAAGCTAAAAAAGCGGAGGAGAAGAACTTATGAAAAAAATTAGCCGAATACTCTTCATTATAATGATGATAACATTGCTGGCAACAGGCCTTGCATTTGCAGACGGCACCGAGGGAGGACTCGAACTTACGGATACATATCCCAAGGCTGACTCTACAGGAGCTGCCATCGAGAACTTCGACGTCAAGCTGTATTTTAATAACGAGATGAGCGAGGATATACTCGGGGATGTTAACGACGACTGCTTCCAGCTGATAGACGCAGACGGAAACGTTCTTCCTACGCTGGTACTTTATTCTCCCAAGGAGACCGGAGTAGTAATGGTACTCTTCGACCCCAACGCCGAGAACCTTGATTCCAACGGCAAGCAGATAACCATCCAGGGCAACAAGGAATACACCCTCAAGATCTCCGGAGACCTTAAGGACGACCAGGGAAATACCCTCGGCAAGGATACGACTGTCAAGTTCACCACCATCAACCAGACCAGAAACTCAATGGTCAGCATGGGCCTCATGATCGTGCTCTACGCAGGTATCATCGGATTCTCCCTTAGAAGCGCCAAGAAGACCGCTGAAAAGCAGGCCAAGGAAGCCAAGGTAAATCCGTATAAGGAAGCCAAGAGAACCGGCAAGTCCGTGGAAGAGATCGTAGAGAAAGAGCAGAAGAAGAAAGAAAAAATGGAAAAGAAAGCTCTTGAAGACGAGGACGAGGATGACGACGATGAGGAGGAAGAGGATCACCTCGAGGAAGGTCACTACAGAGTGAAGACCAGACGCACCGTCGCAAGCGCCGGCAGCACATATATAACAGGCAGAAAGGCTGAAGCTGAAGAAAGAGCTGAAAGAGAAGCCAGATATGCCAGAAACCAGGCCAAACAGAAGAAAAAGGGTAAGGGTAAGAAAAAATAAAACTCAGATCATACGCTAAGATAAACCTGTCCCTGGATGTTTTGGGTATCAGGGAGGACGGATATCACGAAGTCGCTACGGTTATGCAGCAGATATCCCTCTCAGACGATATAGATATCGAGTGGCAGGAAGGCCCCGCGAAGGAAAACACAGCTCCGGCGGAAGGGTCAAAACTGAATATCAGACTCACTACCAACAGGAAGTATCTCCCCACGGATGGAAGGAACCTGGCTTACAAGGCCGCTCTTCTCATGGAGAAGAAGGCAGGTGAGATGGGAAAGACCTTCTGCGGAGACCTTACCATAGATATCTTCAAGAGGATCCCGGTGGCCGCAGGCCTCGCAGGAGGAAGCGGAAACGGAGCGGCAGTCCTGATAGGGCTGAACCGCATCTGGGAACTGGGTCTGGATACAAAGGAACTCTGTGAGATCGGCTCGGAACTCGGTTCCGACGTCCCTTTCATGGTGCTCGTCCAGAACAGCAGGTATACCTGTGCTTTGGGAACGGGAAAGGGCGAGGCCCTCACTCCCATACCGAAAGATCTTGACATGTGTTTTTTGCTTGCCAAGCCTAAGTTCGGAGTATCCACAAAGGAAGTATACAAGGGGCTGGATGAATCCGGTGAATACGATCATCCCGACAGGGATGCGCTCATAAAGGCTCTGGAGGACGGAGACACGTCCGGAGCCATCGAAAACATGGGAAACGTTCTGGAGACCTATACGCTTAAGGCCTATCCGGAAGTAAATGAATTGAAAAAGAAGATTTCTGAGACATCAGGCGTGAGGTTCGTCATGATGAGCGGAAGCGGTCCTACAGTTATCGGCTTTTATGATGATCTCGGAGATGCAAAAAAAGCTGCCGCGCATTTCAAGGAACTCGGATACGAGAGTTTTTATGCGGGCAATATGAGAAGAAACAGAGGAAGAAATCAATGATAAACTTCACTTTACAGAATCATAAACCTTTGAGAGAGATCGTTTACGAGGAGCTGAAGCGCCAGATAATGGTCGGAGAGATAGCTCCTGGGACGAGAATGATGGAAGTCGAACTTGCTGAGGAGATGGGCGTAAGCCGTACCCCTGTAAGAGAAGCCATCAGAAAGCTGGAGAAGGAAGGACTTGTAACTATAGAGCCCAGAAGAGGTGCATACGCTTCCGATATCTCAGCCAAGGACATGGTCGACATCCTCGAGGTAAGACAGGATCTGGAAGGAATGGCCGCGGGCATCGCAGCTCAGAAGATCACCGATGAAGGCAGGATCGAACTGGAGAACATCGCAAGAAAGTACAAAGACTCTGTAGACAGGGAGGATATCGAGGAGATTATAAAGAACGATGAAGCCTTCCATAAATATATCGTAAGCCTGAGCGGAAACAAGACGCTGATCAAGATGGTGTCACAGGTGCAGGAACTTGCCCTCAGATTCCGTTATATCTACTATGAGGATTTCTCAAGATTCAAGAATCAGCCCTCCGAGCATCAGGCTATAGTGGATGCGATAGCGGGCGGCGACGTGGCAGGAGCCAGAAAATACGCTGAGGAACACCTTGCAGGTCTCAAGGACTTCGTGAGAAGAGAAGGAAGCAAGCTCAGCAAGCACGTCGTAAACGTACATTTAAAATAAAGAAGACAAACAAAGGGGAGCCTTGACGGCTCCCTTTTAGATTTTCATATATGTTGATTTTGAAAAGAAAGGTCATTTACATCAGCCTTCTGTGCTGGGCTGAGTTTCCTGAGCAGCCTGCTGAGGCTGTGAAAGTTCAAGTTCCACGTCCATCTTGATGAGCTCGTTGTTCCTTACTACTGTGAAGGTGACAACGTCGCCGACCTCATGCTTCTGGATGAGGCCCACAAGCTGGGCTGAGCTGGTGATCTTGGTATCGTCCAGATAGTAGATCAGGTCGCCTGCCTGGAGTCCGGCCTTCTGTGCATTCTTTCCGGTGACATCCTTGATGTATACTCCGGTGATGGAAACGCCTGCACGCATAGCAGCGTTGGCATCTGTAAGGTCGATTATCGTGATGCCTGCCTGAGGTCTTCCTTCCACATAGCCGTTTTCTATGAGGGACTTGGCAACTTCCGCTACCTTATCGCAGGGGATGGCAAATCCGAGACCCTCAACGTCAGAGCCGGAAGACTTGGCGACGACTATACCTATAAGGTTGCCGTACTGGTCGAAGAGTCCTCCGCCGGAGTTACCGGGGTTGATGGAAGCTGATGTCTGTATAAGAGTCATCTGCTTGCCGTCGATGGTGATCTCTCTCTCGAGGGCGCTGACTATACCTTCTGTGGCTGTTCCTGAAAGGGTACCCAGAGGATTTCCGATAGCTACCACGGCATCGCCAACGTTGAGATCATCCATGCTGCCGAAGGTCACGGGCGGAAGATCCGTTGCGTCGATCTTGATGACCGCTACGTCTGTAAGTGAATCAGCTGCCACCAGAGTCGCGGGATATTCGGTGCCGTCGTGAAGGGTTACCTTGATGTTGGATGCTCCGGAGATAACGTGGTTGTTTGTAATGATGTATCCGTCTTCGGAGTAGATGACGCCTGAACCTGCGCCCTGGGTAACATACTGGCCTGCCCAGAAGTCGGTCTGGACTGTCTCAGTGGAGATGGCAACGACGGAATTCTCGTTCGTAGCGATGATCTCCTGAAGAGAGAGGACAGCTCCCGTTGACCTTGCAAGATTGTAGTTTGTCGTCTTGATGGTCTTGTCTACGGTCGCTCCTCCGAAGGTGGACATTGCAAGAGCGTATGCCATTGCTCCCACGAATGCGGAGAGAAGCATACAGATTATCAGGGAGATGACCAGCATCTTCCTTGTTACATATTTTGGCTGGGCAGCGTAAGCGTTTCCTGCACTGCTGCCTTCGCTATAGTTCACATAGGTCTGAGGACCGCTGTTGGGTGCGGCCTGAGGGCCCTTGGTCTGTTTTTCATAAGAATGGTTGAATTTTTCCCAGTCGTCCATAATTTCGCCTCCTTGAAAACATCAGGTGCAAGCCTTAGGGCTTCTTCCCTGATACACCCAAATTATATTTAACATTTGTGATATTTATGTGTAAAAACAATGTGAAATGTGATAAAATAAAATGTAGTTCAAAATGGAGAAGTATTGCAAAATATGAAAAACGTAATAACTGCGATCGATAGAAGCGGATCATACAGGGTCTACCTCGCCATCACTACGGACATGGTCGAGGAAGCCAGAAAAATACACGATACAACACCTTTGGCGTCTGCGGGACTCGGAAGGGTGCTCACAGGAGCAGGCCTCATGGGGCTTGATATGAAGAACCCCACCGATAAACTCACGGTCATCTTCAAGGGAGACGGACCGGCGGAGCAGATCCTCGCGACAGCCGGAAGGAACGGAAGAGTCAAAGGCTATATAGCGAACCCCGCCTGCGATCTTCCTCTCAACGAAAGAGGAAAACTGGATGTAGGGGGTTCTTTGGGAATAGGAAATCTTACCGTAATCAAGGACCTCGGACTAAAGGAACCTTACGTGGGCACCATCGCCCTGGTGGACGGAGAGATCGCAGATGACCTCACCGCCTACTATTATATATCTGAACAGCAGAACACAGCCATCTCCCTCGGAGTAAAGGTGGACACGGACTGGAGCATCAAAGCTGCAGGCGGCATGTTTATCCAGATGCTTCCCGGAGGCGAAGAAGGCGCTGTGGATGCTTTGGAAAAGATGCTTGCAGACCTTCCTCCTATCACCACTATCGTGGAGGAGACCGTGGAGGCCAACAAAGGCAAGTCCGAAGAGGGCGTGCTTCAGGCTATGCTGGACCGCATTTTCGGAGACATGCCCGAGGAGTATTCCACGAAGGTCCTCGCCTATGAGGAAATGAAGTGGGAATGCGACTGTTCCGATGAGAGGATCGAGAAGGCTCTCATGTCCATCGGAAAGAAAGACCTTACGGAAATAATCGAGGAGGACGGACAGGCGGAACTCACCTGCCAGTTCTGCCTCAAGAAATATCATTTCACCAAGGAACATCTTTTGAAGCTTCTGGAGGAGATCGGATGAACAAGAAAAAGATAGCGGTGATATTCGGCGGCAAGTCATCGGAGCATGAGGTTTCTCTGATGTCCGCGGCTTCGGTTATCCGCGCCATAAATAAAGAAAGATACGAACTTTTATATATAGGCATCACAAAGACAGGAGAATGGAGGAGGCTGGTGCTTCCCGAAGGAAAGGATGCGTATTTTGCCGCATCATGCCTTGAGGACGGTTCATGGCTGGAACTCTCTGAGACCTTCAACATGAGCGATATCGGTAAAGTCGCTGATTTTGCGCTTCCTATCGTTCACGGACCCTACTGTGAGGACGGAAAGCTCCAGGGCTTCTTTGAGACCGTGGGCATCCCCTACGGCGGCTGCGGAGTGCTCGCTTCCGCGCTTGCCATGGACAAGCTGGCAGCAAAGGATGTTTTTGACAAGGTGGGCTTCCCTATCTGCAAACACAGGGCTCTCTTCAAGTTCAAGTATGACGAGGACAGAGAAAAGGCCGAGGCATCTGTTGAGAGGGAGCTGGGATACCCATGCTTCGTCAAGCCCGCGAACATGGGCTCTTCGGTAGGTATCACCAAGGCTCATAACAAGCAGGAGTTCTACAGGGCCTGCGACCTGGCTTTCAAGTACGATAAGAGGCTGATCATTGAGGAAGCCGTAGATGCCAGGGAGATCGAAGCAGCGGTGCTTGGAAACGCACATCCCGAAGTGGCTGTTTTGGGAGAGATCATTCCCCACGGTGAGTTCTACACCTATGAATCCAAGTATGAGGACGAAGCCTCAGTACTCAAGATCCCCGCTCAGATAAGCGAGGAGATGACCGAAGAGATAAAGAAGATCGCCGTGCAGGCCTTCCAGGCTATAGACGGAGAGGGCTATGCCAGGGTGGATTTCTTTGTTGAAAAAGGAACCGACAGGATATTCCTGAACGAAATAAACACACTCCCCGGATTTACCAAGATAAGCATGTTCCCCATGCTTTGGGAGGCGGCAGGCCTCAGCTATCCAGATACTATAGAAAGGATAATTGAACTGGGCTATGAAAGATATTACGATCAAAATAACAGGCAAGCAATGCTATGACGGCACTGAAGAGGACCAGATGGAGTTCGTTACTGACGGAAGGGTATACGAAAGAAACGGCTACTTCTACCTCATATATGATGAGTCTGAGATCTCGGGACTGGAAGGGTTCAGGACGACCCTTAAGTTCAACGAGAATTCCCTTAAGATGAAGAGATTCAGCAAGGAAGGCCCCGGGCCGGAACTGTATTTTGAAGAGGGAAAGAGATTCTCATCAAACTACCAGACGCCCATGGGACTTATGGAGATAGAGGTGCTTACGAGAAGCGTGAACAACCTTATGGACCATGAGTCAAAGAAGGGCTCCATAGATGTGGAGTATGACATCTCCCTGGGCGGGATAGCCGAGGGAAAGAACAAACTGATAATAGACGTGATGTAAAAAACGCACCGATCAGGCGTGACTTATAGACAGACAGAAGAAAGAGGTGAAAAATGCAGAAGATAGGCTTTGATTCCAACAAGTACATTGAAGAACAGTCCAAGTACATCCTCGAGAGGATAAACCACAGGAACAGCGAAAGGCTGTATCTTGAATTCGGCGGGAAGCTCGTACACGACAAGCATGCGATGAGAGTGCTCCCCGGATTCGACGAGAACGCCAAGATCAAGCTCCTTGAAAAGATGAAGGATCAGGCAGAGATCATCATCTGCATCTATTCCGGGGACATCATCAACTCCAAGACCAGACAGGACTTCGGAATAACCTATGACCTCGAGGTACTCAGACTTATTGATATATACCGCAAGTACGACCTTAAGATAAATTCCGTAGTCGTTACCAGATATCAGGAATCCCCTTCTGTAGAGCAGTTCATAAACAGGCTCCAGAGAAGAGACATAAAGGTATACAAGCACTTCTTCACAAAGGGATATCCCACAGACGTGGACACCATCGTATCTGAAGAGGGTTACGGCGCAAATCCCTATATCGAAGTGACCAAGCCTCTGATCGTCGTAACGGGACCCGGCGGAGGATCCGGCAAGCTGGCGACCTGCCTTTCACAGCTCTACCACGAGTACAAGCTGGGAAGAAAGGTAAGATACGCCAAGTTCGAGACCTTCCCTGTATGGAACCTGCCCCTCAAACATCCTGTAAACATCGCATATGAGGCAGCTACCGCAGACCTCAAGGACGTCAACATGATAGACAGCTTCCATCTGGAAGCTTACGGCGAGAAGGCCGTGAACTACAACCGCGATCTGGAAGTGTTCCCGGTAATCAAGAGGATCATCGATACCATCACCGGAGAGTCGGAGTATCAGAGCCCGACAGACATGGGAGTCAACCGCGTAGGCTTCTGCATCACTGATGACGAAGTGGTAAGAGAAGCAGCGATCCAGGAGATCATCCGCCGCTTCATGATGGCAAAGGTGGACTACAAAAAAGGAAAGATCGATTCCAAGGTCCTCGAGAGATCGGAACTTCTCATGAAGGACGTCGGCGCAAAGGAGACAGACAGAAGGGTCGTCCTTCCCGCCAGAGAATATGCTTTGAAGAAGCAGGAACTCGACAAGAAATATCTGAACGTGGTAGTCATGGCTTTGGAACTTCCCGACGGGACCATCGTGACAGGACGTTCATCCAGGAGAATGGTGGCAGCGGGAGCCTGCATACTTAACGCAGTAAAGAAGCTGGCCGGACTGCCCGATCCCTTGTATGTCATCTCCCCTGAAGTGTTCTCCAACATGCAGAACCTTAAGGTTGAGGTCCTTCACCACGACAGGACATCCCTCAATGTGGACGATATACTGACAGCGCTTTCCATCTCAGCTGATATGAACGAGAACGCAAACAAGACCGTTGGGATGCTTTCCAAGCTGAACGGGTGCAAGGCACACTGCACAGCTATCCTTTCAGACAATGATGAGCAGACCCTGAGGGCTATGGGAATAGACGTTACCTGCGATCCTGAGTACCTCACCACCAACCTTTATCTGGGATAAGCGTGTCTTCTAAAAAATACACAAAGAAAAGTTTAAAGAGGGTTACTTTTCGATCCAACCTGTGTTATAATATTAGGTGTTAAAGTTAATTTTTTAACGAAATTAAATATAATCGTAAGATAATATATTTAAGGAGGCAAATTTAAATGAAGAAAATCGGCGTATTAGGAACAGGCACAATGGGAGCCGGCATCATTCAGGTATGCGCACAGAAGGGTTACGAAGTAGTAATGAGAGCAAGACATGAATCCTCCATCGAGAAGGGACTTGCTACCGTTAAGAAGAACCTGGACAAGATGGTTGCCAAGGGAAAGATCGAGCAGGCTGAAGCTGACGAGATCTTCGGAAGAGTACATGGCTCCACCGACATCAACATCATCGCTGATGCAGATCTGGTAATCGAAGCTGCAACTGAAGATATGGAAGCTAAGAAGGCATTATTTGCACAGCTCAACGAGATCTGCAAGCCTGATACCATCATCGCTACCAATACATCTTCTCTTTCCATCACAGAGATCGCAGTAGCTTCCGGCAGACCTGACAAGGTAATCGGAATGCACTTCTTCAATCCCGTTCCCGCTATGAAGCTGGTTGAGATCATCTGCGGACTTACAACATCCGAAGAGACCAAGGCTACCATCCTTGAACTCACCAACATCCTGGGCAAGACTCCTGTAGAAGTAGCAGAAGCTCCCGGATTCGTAGTTAACAGGATCCTGATCCCTATGATCAACGAAGGTATCGGCATCTATGCTGACGGCGTTGCTTCCGTAGAAGGAATCGACACAGCTATGAAGCTTGGTGCTAACCACCCCATGGGACCCCTTGAACTCGGCGACCTCATCGGACTTGATGTTTGCTTAGCTATCATGGACGTTCTTTACAAGGAATTCGGTGATCCTAAGTACAGAGCACACACATTACTCAGAAAGATGGTAAGAGCAGGCAAGCTTGGACGTAAGTCAGGCGAAGGCTTCTACAACTATCAGAAATAATTGAATAAGAAAAGCGAACAGCGCCCCGCATGGGGCGCTGTTTTTATGTCCGGATATTGTCCGGCGAAAGTTTTTTGCGAAATTTCGGGATTGTACTGAAAAGAAAAAACGGATGTGATAGGATGAGGGTAGGTCAGCAGGCAGGGGGCGCGTAACAATGGCCAAATCAGCTACACCTTGGGGGAATAGGCATATGTAGCTGAAAGAAAAAAATCTAAAGTCAGCCGCAATATCAAATATTTATATTTGTAGCTGACATATAATCTTTTGCTGTCAGCTACAATTAGGTGATATGGCGTATTGTAGCTGATAAATTGCAAAAAACTTTCAGCCACAATTGTTTCTTTAGAGAATTGTAGCTGAAAAAGCAAAAACAGTATAACGATCAAAAGGAGGTAAAGGATTTGAGTAGAGCATTAGATATCGAATTAACCAAAAGAGACTATGAACTGGCAGAAATAATTACTGCAATTGATGAGGAAATTGTAAATGCCCCTAAAGAAAGCCTGAGAGCGAGTACTCAAAGGGGAAAATCCCAATACTACATCCGCACCAAGCCATTTGAAAGATCGGGCAAGTATGTCCGGAAGGCCGATCTGCCCAGGGCGGCGGCTATTGCGCAGCGGGATTACGATCTGGCGCTCAGGGAGGCGGCCCTGAAGGAGCAGGCTTCGATAAAAGAACTGCTGAGCATACGCGAGAGCGATCTGCCGGAGGATGTCTTTGGGAAACTGATCCTCCCCAGGCAGGAACTTGCTGTCCCACATTTTATATCAGATGAGGAGTACGCTGCGCGGTGGCTTGCTGAGCCATATACGCCCAAGGGCTTCAAAGAGGGGGACCCGGAGTTTCACTCCACGGACGGCACCAGGGTAAGGTCCAAGTCAGAGGCCCTCCTTGGAGATATCTTTGACAGCTACCCGGTCCCCAAGAAATTCGAATGTCCGGTCAGACTCCACAATGGCAAGATCATCCACCCGGACTACACTCTCCTTAACGTCCGCGAGCGCAAAGAATACATCTGGGAGCATTTTGGGAGGGCGGACGATCCGGCATACATGGAATACAATACCGGCAGGCTGAACGATCTGATCAAGAGCGGGTTTTACCCGGGGATCAATCTGATACTTACCTTTGAGACGAAAGCGAAGCCTCTGGATGTAAATATTGTGCGTGCCCTGATAGAGAAGTTCCTGCTCTGAGGGCTGATGCACCGCCGTGCTCTTGCAAAAAACCCCCGCCTGTAGTAAAATTATATCCACATTGATAATAAGAGCGGTAATATGAAGACATCAAGACAGAAAGCATCCTTAGTTTTAGACATCATAATTGCTGTTATGGTCTTTTACGCCTGGGCCAGGATGATCTTCCAGTGGGGAGATAACGGCACTATTTCGGCAGGCGGTTTCAGAAATCTCAGATATTTTACGGTCTTATCGAATCTGCTCATGGCTGCAGCTTCGATCCTGAACATTGTATACACCATAATAGCCCGGAAACTTAATAAAGAAGTCCCGTCCTGGGTGAGCAAGCTGAAGTACGCAGGTGCGTCAGCGGTGGCGCTTACTCTTTTGGTAGTGCTTCTGTTTCTCTGGCCGGTATTCCACGTGCCGGGGCTTTATAGCGGTGCCAATCTTTTCATGCACCTCATCGTGCCCCTGATCGGAGGTCTGTCCTTTGTGCTTGGAGGAAATGGGAAGATCGGATTCAGGGACAGCTTCATATCCGTAGTACCTATGCTCATCTACGGCATCTGGTATATCGGAAACAACCTGATAAACGGCATAGGCGAATGGCCCGATACAAACGACTGGTACGGCTTCCTTTCATGGGGCTGGGGTCCGGGACTCGCTATATTTGCAATACTTATACTCATGACCTGGGGCGTTGCCCTCATCATGAGGTACATCCACAACAGATTTTTAAGGGAATGATATAATGGAAGAAAAGAAAAACATAAATGAAGAGATGATGGAAGAGAAGGCCGAGGTTCCCGGACAGGCAGAAGAAACTCCCAAAGAATCAAAACCTGAGCCCAAGGAACCCCGTCCGGTGGTGGAGGGTATTCTGGATATCCAGGAAGAGAACAGCTTCGGCTTCCTGAGATTCGATAACTTCCTCACATCCGACAAGGACATCTACGTGTCCCCGGTACAGATAAGAAGGTTCAACCTGAAGACCGGCGACAAGATAAACTGCGTCACCAGACTCCCTCACGAGGGAGAGCGTTTCGGTGCGCTTCTTTATGTGAATACCGTTAACGGCGAGGAACCCGGCGCAGCTATAAGACGTCCCAGGTTCGACGACCTTACGCCGGTATTCCCGGACAAAAGACTTAAACTTGAGACTTCCAGAAACGAGCTTTCCACACGTCTCATCGACCTGATCGCTCCCATAGGAAAGGGACAGAGAGGCCTGATAGTCGCTCCGCCCAAGGCAGGAAAGACGGTGCTTCTGAAGAAGATCGCGAATGCCATCGAGACAAACTATCCGGACACCGAGCTGATAGTCCTTCTAGTGGACGAGCGTCCTGAAGAGGTCACGGACATGAAGAGGAGCCTGAAGGGCGGAGAGGTCATCTACTCTACATTTGACGAGCTTCCCGAGCATCATGTCCAGGTGGCCGAGATGGTGCTTGAACGCGCGAAACGTCTGGTTGAACATAAGAAAGATGTGGTAATATTATTAGACAGCATCACCCGCCTTGCCAGGGCATATAACATGGTAGTGCCAAACTCCGGAAGGACCCTTTCAGGCGGACTTGATCCGGGTGCGCTCCACAAACCCAAGAAGTTCTTCGGAGCGGCCAGAAATATGGAAGAGGGCGGTTCCATCACAATCCTCGCCACGGCACTGGTCGAGACCGGATCCCGTATGGACGACGTCATCTATGAGGAGTTCAAGGGAACCGGAAACATGGAACTCCATCTCGACAGGAAACTGAGCGAACTCAGGATCTTCCCCGCTGTCAACCTGAACAAGTCGGGAACCAGAAGAGAGGATCTCCTGATGAGCCAGGACGAACTGGAGGCGGTATGGGCCATGAGAAGAGCGCTTTCCTCGAGACCCGAGCATCAGGTAACAGAGGAGATAATTGATAATCTGGCTCATACAAAAAACAACAAGGACTTCATAGACATAATCAGAAAGGTTTTTATTGACTGATGGATTTTGAGAAGATATTTCACAAGGACGCCTGCCCGACATCTATAGGCGGTCAGGCTATAATGGAAGGGATAATGATGCGCGGCCCCAGGAGGACTGCGATCGCCATCCGCCTTCCGGACGGCAGGATACATATGAAGACCCAGCCTGCTCCGAATCTGGGAAGCTGGGCGAAGATCCCCCTGATCCGCGGAGTTGTCTCCTTCATTTCATCTCTGGTATTCGGAACCAAGGTGCTTATGTACTCCGCTGACATACTTGAAAAGTACATGCCTGAGGAATACGAGCAGGATAAATTCGACCAGTGGATGGAGAAAAAAGTAGGAAAGGAAAAGGCCTGGAATATCCTGATGTGGATATCGGTCGCTTTGGCGCTGGTATTCTCCATCGGCATATTCATGCTGCTTCCTACAGCAGTAGTAGGTATCTTCAAGAAGATAACGGAGAACGTGATCATCCTGAACCTCATCGAGGGTATCGTCAGGATCGCCATATTCATCGCATACATCGCGTTGATCCCAAAACTGGAGGACATCAACACCGTATTCCAGTATCACGGTGCGGAGCACAAAACCATTCACTGCTTTGAGAACGGAAAAGAGCTCACGCCTGAGAACGCCCAGAGCTTCTACAGGTTGCATCCCAGATGCGGGACCTCTTTTCTGATGTTCGTAATGATAGTGGCCATCATAGTCCACGTGTTTATGGGCTGGCCCAACGTGTGGATGAGAGTGGGACTGAGATTACTGGCACTCCCCCTTATCGCAGGCATTTCGTATGAACTGCTTAAGTGGGCAGGACGCTCCAACAACAAAGTCGTGGAGTTCCTGAGCCTTCCCGGCATCTATCTTCAGAAGCTCACCACCCGCGAGCCCAACGAGAAACAGCTGGAGGTCGCCATCGCTGCCATGAAGGCGGTCATTCCCTGCGGGACTGAAGAGGAAGAGGCGGCAAAACCTTTCTTCGAAGGGATCTGCGACCTGAACGGAGATCCGGTGGAAGGGGAAGCTGAGATCTATGATCCCTCAGCTGAGGCTGTACCGGCATGAGGTACGATAATATAACCCGCGGCATCTTCATCGACAGGCCTAACCGCTTCATCGCCCATGTGGAGGTCGGCGGCAACCGCGAAACGGTCCACGTGAAGAACACCGGCCGGTGCAAAGAACTGCTGATCCCCGGATGCGAAGTCTGGATGAATGCACCCGGCACCCCGGGGAGAAAGACGAAGTATGACCTGGTAGCAGTCAGAAAATCCACAGGAGTGCTGTTCAATATAGACAGCCAGGCACCGAACAAGGCCGTTAAGGAATGGCTTCTGAAACAGGACTATGACCTGATCCATCCGGAGTACACTTATGGGGATTCCAGGATAGACTTCTATATGGAAAGGACGCTTCCCGACGGAGAAACGAAACGATATCTCATGGAAGTGAAGGGCTGCACCCTGGAGTTTGACGGGATAGGATATTTCCCCGACGCTCCAACCGAGCGCGGGGTGAAGCACATACATGAGCTGATAAAGGCTAAAAAAGAGGGATTCGAGGCAGCTCTTGCGTACGTCATCCAGATGGACGGAGTTACGGAAGTGAGACCGAACACAGATACTCATCCCGAGTTCGGTGAAGCCATCGAAGAGGCAAAGAAAGCAGGGGTGGAGATAATCTTTCTTCCCTGCCACGTAGAGCCGGATAGTATGGAGATAATCAAGTAATATAAATGCGGTTGTGCATAAGCATAGCCGCATTTGTTATTGTTGACATATACCATTATTATGGTATAATAATGGTATAATTTATAATGGAGGTGATAAGAAGTGGCTCAGATAATACCTATTAAAGAATTGAAGAATACGCTTTATGTATCAGAGCTGTGTCATAAAAATCGCGAACCTATATATATAACCAAGAATGGATATGGGGATATGGTTATGATGAGCATGGACTTTTACGAGGACATGCGAAAGAGGATAGAGTTCTATGAGAAACTGTTGATCTCTGATAAAGAATTTGAAAAAGGGGAATATGGGGAGGCTTTTATAAGGTTGGAGGATTTGAGAAAAAAATATGAATTACAGGCTGATAATATCTGACAGCGCACAATCTGAAATAGAGAAAGCTATCGATTATATTGCTGTAAGACTGAACAATACGGCTGCTGCAATGGCGATTTTGGCGGATATTGAAGAAATATATAAAGAAAAAGAATATATGCCGGAATCCTTTTCCTTTTGCAGCGATCCGCTGTTGTTCAAAAATGAATACAGGAAGGCTGTCTTGAAAAAACATGACTATGTGCTGATTTTCAGGATAGATGGAGAACTTATAAAAATATACGGGTTCTTCCATACGTTAGAGAATTACATAGATAAGATTATTTGACATGACTATAAAAGAACTCATAACAATTGGTGAAAAAAGATTAGATGATGCGGGCATCCATGACGCTTCAAACGATGCCAGGGAACTTCTCAGCTTCGTGACGGGAAGGGACAGGACAGGCCTCATCATGTACATAAATACCGAGGTATCGAACGGTACCGCACAGGAATACTATGACCTCATAGAGGAACGCGCTTCCCGCGTGCCGCTCCAGCACATAACCGGGGAGCAGGAGTTCATGGGATACCGCTTCAAGGTTACGAAGGACGTACTGGTTCCCAGGATGGATACTGAACTTCTGGTGGAAGAGGCAGCGAAGCGTGCGATCCTCGGAGCCAGGATCCTGGATCTTTGCACGGGCTCCGGCATTATAGGCATCTCTCTCAAAAAGATATGCTTCGGAGCAGAAGTCACCATGACCGACGTAAGCGACGCGGCCCTTGAGGTGGCAAAGGAAAACGCCGAGGCCAACAAGGCTGAAGTCAGGATCATCAAGTCCGACATGTTCGAAGGGCTGGATCCCGGAGAAAAGTTCTCCATGATAGTATCCAACCCTCCGTATATCGCAGCCTCTGAAATAGCAGAACTCGATCCTGAAGTAAAGGACCACGATCCCTTGATCGCTCTTGACGGAGGGAAAGATGGTCTGGACTTCTACAGGATAATCGCAAAAGAAGCGCCGGAGCATCTTTTGCCGGGTGGGCACCTTCTTCTGGAGATAGGTTACGATCAGGGAGAGACCGTGCCGGCACTTCTCGCTGAAGCCGGCTTCAGGGACATCGAAGTCATAAAGGACCTGGCCGGGAACGACCGCGTGGTGGCTGCTGTATTATGTAAATAAAAAATCAAAAAACCCCTTGCATTCCAAGGCTTCCTGTGATATATTGTATGAGTCGCAGTTTGCGGCAGAGAGTTTTTTGCAAAGAATTCGAATTACGGCAGTAACTTGCTGCCGGGAAAGGAAACTGACATGAAGGAAGGAATCCATCCTAATTATGTGGAATGTAAAGTAACTTGCGCATGCGGTAACACGTTTATGACTAAGTCAACCAAGCCTGAGCTCAGACTTGACGTTTGCTCAGCTTGCCATCCGTTCTTCACAGGTGCGGCCAAGATGGTCAACCGCGGCGGACGTGTTGAGAAGTTCAAGAACAAGTACAACTTATAATGACACATCAGGCCTCCGGAAACTTCCGGAGGCTATTTTTTTCTTCACAAACACCGTGAGTTATGATAATATATTAAGTTAGAGAAATAGGGAATAAATCAGTTTTAAGGAGCCAAAATGTTTGACAAATTAGACTTCATATTAGAAAAATACGAGGAGCTGTCGCTTAAGGTATCGGACCCCGATATCATTTCCAACCAGCCCGTGTGGAAGAAGCACATGAAGGAACTGGGGGAACTTGAGCCGATAGCTTTGAAATATAAGGAATACAAGAAGGCGAAGGAAGAGATGGACGCAGCCCGCGAAATGCTGGATTCAGACGATGAGGAGATGAAGGAGCTGGCCAAGATGGAAATGGCCGACCTCGAGGACAAGATCCCCGAGATCGAGAACGACCTCAAGATCCTCATGCTTCCCAAGGACCCTAACGACGATAAGAACGTTATCCTTGAAGTCAGAGCCGGAACAGGCGGAGACGAAGCTGCCCTGTTCGGTATGGATCTTTTGAGGATGTACCTGAGATACGCTGAAAGGCGCGGATGGAAGGCTGAGGTCATCGACGCCAACGAGACCGATATCGGAGGAGTCAAGGAAGCCGAAGTCATGATCAAGGGAAAGGGCGCATACTCCAGAATGAAGTATGAGTCAGGAACCCACCGCGTGCAGCGTGTTCCCGATACAGAGTCCTCCGGACGTATCCACACTTCAGCTGCCACCATCGCCGTACTTCCCGAAGTAGACGACGTGGAAGTAACCATCGACCCCAACGACATCAGAGTCGACGTATACCGTTCATCCGGTCACGGCGGACAGTGCGTAAACACCACGGACTCCGCTGTACGTATCACACATCTTCCCACGGGACTCGTGGTCACCTGCCAGGACGAAAAGTCCCAGATAAAGAATAAGGATAAGGCTCTGAGAGTTCTCAAGTCCAGACTGTATGACAAGATGCTCCAGGAGCAGAACGATGCTCTCTCTGCAGAGAGACGTTCCCAGGTAGGATCCGGAGACAGGTCCGAGCGTATCAGGACATACAACTTCCCTCAGGGAAGAGTCACCGATCACAGGATCAACATGACCATCTACAAGCTCGACAGCTTCCTGGACGGAGAGATCGA
>CACZGZ010000005.1 GCA_902780845.1 uncultured Eubacteriales bacterium | reverse complement strand
TGAATAAGCTGAACGATAACTTCGATTGGTTCGCTGACAAACTGATAACCTCCGCAAAAGACTCAAACCTGAAATACTTCGATCTGAGATCTGTCCTCAGGGATCCCGGCCTCTTTTCAGACGGCGTCCACCCCACTGAAGAAGGCCACAGGATCATCGCGGACACAGTGCTAAAGCTGGTGCACCCTCTTATTAACGCATAGAAAAAGACCCGTCTTCACGGGTCTTTTGTTATTCGTATGTTTAGCTCATCTTTACGGGTTTCGTTATCCCTGCGTCCAGCTGGGCCTGATCCCTTAAAAGTTCTCTGTCAGCTTCTGCATTTTCGGTAACGATATCGATCTTCTTCTTATACTTTTCGACCATCTGATCGTTTCCGAGGAAGCTGTAGATGTCTGCAAGTTCCTTCATGGAGTCCTTGTTTGAAGGATCCAGTCTGAGGACCTGAGTAAAGTATTTTGCGGCTTCTTCATAGGCATCCCTCGTTACCTCATCGGAAGACGCGTCTCCCTCACCTGAAGCTTCGAATTCAGCGCGGCTGGCTTTTGCGAGTTCGCGGTAAGCAGAACCCAGGTAGAACCAGAGCGGCCACCATCCGGAGTACTTTCCTTCTGTATATGGCTTGAGGGCTTTGATGCCTTCATCGAATTTTCCGGAAAGGATCAGATTATAGCCTTCTTCGATCTTTACCGGTTCAGCGAGCTGTGAAAGCCTTAATTCTATATCCTCTCTGGCTTCCTTTCTCATCTTTTCAGCGTTCTCATCCTCAAGAGCTCCTGCGGAAAGCTCCATATACTTGTCCCAGACAAGCTTGGCCTTGACGTAGAGTCCCATGTTGAGATATGCATAGCCGAGATAATAGTATCCGTCTGCAAGTTCGGGATCCTTTTCTACAGCCACCTCAAAGGCATCCATGGATTCAGCTTTGTATCGTCCTATGATATCTTCCCTTGCGGACCTGTCATATGTTCCGATATCCGCCAGTTCGTCAGCCTGAGACAGCTTTTCATATACGTCCTTCAGCGCCCTTCCGTAGCAGTAGTACGCGTTGGCGTTGTCGGGATCCAGCTGGAAGGCTGCCCTGAAATAGATGCAGGCTTCCTCGTAGTTCTCCTCTTCAGCCACATCCAGTCCCTTTGCTATAAGGCCGTTTGAAAAGTTCTTATCGAAGTTTTTCAGTATATATTTGATGTAGTTTTCCTTGTATTTGAAACCGGGGTCCACACCGAAGACGAAGACCATGTTAAGAGCGATCTTAAGCACGGTTATCCCGTTCATCTCGGTCTTTCTGATGGGCACAGGCACGTCCTTCAATATATCCATGACCCCTGCCTTCTCAAGGTAGCCATAGGAAAGTTCGTCAAAGACCATCTCCTTGAGATGCTCCGTCAGAAGTTCTCCTATCCTGTCAGTTTTTTCTATATTCATATCAAAAGTTCCCATCCTTTTCTGATAAATCTTCCGTAGTTTATCTTATCCATGCTTTCCCTGGCATCCAGGTCAAGCGTCTTTAGAACTTCCTTGTCGCAGTCCTTTACAGTGCCGTCCGCGTCGAGCTTTTTTGCGAACTCAAGCATTATGCGGTACTGGTCGTCCTTTCTTCTGTCCCTGTTCTGATAGCCTCTCTCGTAATAGAAATCCGCCAGGGCGCTGAAAAGTTTGAAAGGCGTCATCTCTGAGGTGAGATAATCCAGGGTATGGGTGAAGCCTTTGCGGTTATAGTAGGTATCCAGCATCCTGTCCATCTCTTTAAGGTGCACCATCTCACGGGCGCTTATCCACTTTGTGGATACGACTTCATAAGGAGTGTGGTCTCTGTATACTATGCCGAATTCTTCCGCCCTGTCGTGGATCTCAGTGCCCTTCAGGACCTTCAGAAAGCCCATCTGGAAGGCGTCAGCCTTTAAGGCATATACTTTGTCAAATCCCCTCTCAAAGGTGTCCATAGTCTCATATGGAAGCCCCGCTATAAGGTCGACGTGAGTATGACAGGTGCCGCATTCCACGAGCCTTCCCGTGTTATACAGGACCGGATAAACGTTCTCTGCCCTGTTTACAGCTTTAAGAGTCTCGGGATTTGTGGACTGGATGCCGATCTCCATCTGGAAAAGACCTTTTCTTGCCTTCGAGAGGAGTTCCAGAGTCCTGTTATCCAAAAGATCCCCGCAGAGTTCAAAGTGGAAGTTGGTGACTCCGTTATCGTTCTGGATGATGTAATTCAGGATCTCATACGCCCTGTCCTTTTCGTAGTTGAATGTTCTGTCTATGAACTTGACCTGCGGCAGGTTCTTGAAGAGAAAGTATTTAAGTTCCTGCTCCACCCTTACCACATCAAGCGCCCTTACTCTCTTCTCAATTGAAGACATGCAGTACGAGCATCTGAAGGGACAGCCGCGGCTCGATTCATAGTAGACCACCTTGTCCTGTTCGGGCTCGAGCACCGAGTAAGGGAAAGGGATCGTATTGAAGTCCAGGGGCTCGATCTGCTCGTTCACGTAGATGAGCGGTCCTTCCCTGTATGTGAGGCCGGGAATGGTGCTGAGCTCATCCTCGAAGGTCATGTCGAGAGCCTGGCGCTTTCCGGTCAGGAGCTGGATGAGTCTGAAGAAGGAATACTCGCCTTCTCCGGAGATCACATAGTCGCACCACTCGTTCTCTTCCATGTATTCCAGTCCGTCGAAACTGGTCTCAGGTCCTCCGATCAGGATCTTCATCTCAGGCTTGGCCTTCTTAAGATCCGATGCCAGGACCGTGGTCTCCTCTATATTCCAGAGGTAGCACGAAAAGCATACCAGATCATAGTCTTCCCTTATGATCTCGTTATATATGTAGTTTATGTCGTTGTTGATGGTGAATTCGCGCATCTCCGTCTCACAGTCCTCGTTTGCGATGACCGTGTACAGATAACGTATCGCAAGATTCGAGTGGACGTACTGGGAATTCAGCGTCGTAAGGAGTAACTTCATCTTATCTTCCTTTAAAGTGCTCTGAAATACTCGCTTTTTATAAGGCTCTTATCCTTCATGCAGCGCCTGAGGGCCTCGATCATCCTGTCGTTGTCTTCAGGAAGGTTGCCCTTGAGCGACACATAGTTGGAAGCATGGTTTGACCTGAATACGCAGGACTTCTCCGGTCTCGCGTGATCCAGCATGATGGCGGCCTCCTGAAGGACCTCTTCAGCTTTAAGAAGCTTGAATCTGCCCTCTTTCCAGTCTTTGTACAAAGGCGCGACGGGATCCAGCATGAGGGTTAGGAAGCTCACGTATGAAGCGTTCATCTTCGCTATCATCTTTCCCGATTCCACGGCGTGCTCCTCCATGAGTTCGGGTCCGCCCAGGCCTGAAATAAAGGTAACAGACGTCTGTATGCCGTTGTTCTCAAGCTTATGTACGCCTTCGATCAATTCTTCGGCAGTCTCGCCCTTGTTTACCATTTCAAGGACTTTGGGAGAACCTGATTCAGCCCCAAGGTATACCATGGTAAGTCCGTGCTCCCTGAGTTCTCTCAGCTCCTCATCCGTCTTTCTGAGAGCGTCTGTGGCTCTTCCGTATGAGGTCACTCTCTCGCATTCCGGGAAGAGTTCCCTGATGCGGTCCAGGATGGTCAGGAGCTTATTGTTCTTAAGGCAGAGAGCGTCCCCGTCGCAGAGGAAGATCCTGCCCACTCTTCTGTAATGCGCCCTTGCCCAGTCCAGGTCCTCCAGGACATCCTCCATGGGACGGAGTCTGAACTGCTTGTTCTTATACATGTTGCAGAAGGTGCACTTATTATGCGAACAACCCACTGTGACCTGAAGGAGCAGGCTGTAAGCCTCGCTTGGCGGTCTGTAAATGTCTCCGATGTATCTCATAATGCTTCCTTTACAGCAAAAAACTTTCTGACGAAAGTTTTTTGCGTGTCTTATCTTAAATTACATTCTTTCGGGAGCTTCCATTCCGAGAAGTCTCAGGCCGTTCTTGATAGCTGTCTTGGCTGCAACTACCAGAGCGAGCTTGGCTTTTCTCTCTTCCTTGTCATCCGTAAGGATGTGCTCATCGTGGTAGAACTTGTTGAAGGCCTGAGCCATGTCCACGATGTGGCGTGTAAGGATGGAAGGTTCGTACTTCTCACCTGCTTCGATGATCACGTCTGTAAGAGCGTAGATCTCCTTTGCAAGGGTGTAGGCAGCTTCGCCTGTGATATATGAAGGGTCAAAGCCTGAAAGATCCTTTGCGTCATCTCCTGCATTTCTCAGGATGGATGCGCATCTTGCGTAAGTGTACTGAACATAGGGACCTGTCTCACCGTTGAAGTCAAGTACCTGCTTCCAGCTGAATACGTAATCCTTGATCCTGTTGTTTGAAAGTTCGTTGAATACTACAGCGCCGACTCCGACCTGCTTGGCCGTCTCTTCGATGTTGTCTGTGGCAACGCCCTTTTCCTTGATGATCTCACGTGTCTCATCGATCGCGCGGTTGAGAACGTCCTCCAGGAATACCACACGGCCGTGACGTGTTGACATGGTTCCCTCTTCAAGGCTTACCAGACCGAAAGGTACGTGGATGATGTCCTTGGACCACTCGTATCCCATGAGTTCCAGGATCTTCTTCAGCTGCTGGAAGTGAAGGTTCTGCTGTGAAGCAACTACATAGATGTTCTTGTAGAAATCATATGTAGCCTTACGATACTTGGCGCAGGCAAGGTCTCTGGTGATGTAGAGAGTTGATCCGTCTGACTTCAGTATCGGCGCAGGAGTAAGGCCGTAGGGCTCCAGATCGACGATCTCAGCGCCGTTTGACTCTACCAGAAGGTTCTTATCCTTTAACTCCTGAACGACGGCCGGCATCTTGTCTGAGTAGAAGGATTCGCCTGCATAGGAATCGTACTCGATTCCCAGCATGTTATATACTCTTTTGAATTCCTTAAGGGACTCGTCTCTGAACCACTGCCAGAGCTCTGTCTCTTCCTTGCCGCCCTGCTCGAGTTTCGCGAAAGTCTCCCTTGCCTCGTCATCCAGCGAAGGATCCTTTTCAGCTTCCTCATGGAACTTGGTGTAGTAGTGAAGAAGCGTCTTGATGGGCTCGCGCCTTACGTCTTCCTCGTTACCCCAGTGGCGGTATGCAACGATCATCTTTCCGAACTGTGTTCCGTAGTCTCCGAGGTGGTTGATCCTTGTTACCTTATATCCCATAGCGTCCCAGAGGAGGTTGATGGAGTTTCCGATAACGGTGGATCTGATATGTCCGATATGGAAAGGCTTGGCGATGTTGGGTGATGAGAACTCGACGATTACCGGCTTGCCCTCTCCTACGTTGGACCTGCCGTACTCGTCTCCCTTTGCCATTACTTCCTCGACTACCTCTTCAACGAATTCCTCTTTGGAAATGAACATGTTGACGTAGGCGTTCACCTGCTGTACGTCGCTGAAGATATCATTATCCCTGATAGCGTCAGCGATGTCCTTGGCAATGAGAGGAGGTGCCTTTCTCAGTACCTTTGCAAGTCTGAAGCAAGGGAAAGCGTAGTCTCCCATCTTCTGATCCTGAGGCGTCTCGATCATTCCTTTGATCTCTTCTTCTGTGAGATCCGCTACCTGTTCACTGATAAGTTTGGCGATTTCTTCTTTTAAGTTGATCATTGCTTATCTCCTTGTATATTATGTAAAAAACTTTTGCGTGATTATATCAGGAAGTCCAGTTCTGTTTTCACCGGTATCCCCTTTGACCTGAGGAGCTCGGTGAAGACTCCGTCTCCCGGGATTTTGGTACCCGTGAAAGTCCCGTCGTAGATCACTTCCGATCCGCAGGAAGGACTTCTGGCTTTAAGGATGGCTCCTTCGATCTCTTCATCTCCTGCTGCTTCCAGCACTTTCTCAAAGCATCGTCGGGCTCCCTCAAAAAACTCCTTCGTCACGTCCTCCCCCACCTTGTTCACCACTCTGTCTCCGAGTCTCTCACAGGGTTCCCTCGGGATCGTAAGTCCTCCGAAGACTTCCGGGCAGATGGGTACAAAGGACTTTCCCTTAAGGAAAGCTTCCACCTCCGGGGTGTAGTTGTTTCCGCCGCTGTATTTTACGTTTTGGCCGAGAAGGCATGCGCTTACGATATACATGACTTACTCCTTGAACTTGACTACGGTGACTCCGTCACCGCCTTCGTTGTACTTGCCTTTCCTGAAGGACTCTACTATGGGTGACTTCCTCAGGAGCTGGCGAAGTCCGTTCTGAAGGATGCCCGCACCTCTTCCGTGGATTATGGTGCAGTCCTTGAGTCCTCCGGCGTAACAGTCATCCAGATACTTGAGGACTATCTCCTCGGCGTCGTCAAGATTCTTTCCTACAACGTTAACGGAAGTGCTGACGTTCATAGCCTTGGTCCTGAAGATCTCTCCGCCTGACGACTTCGATGCCCTTCTGTCGTACTTGCTCTTCTTCGGCTGATTGACGCCTTCCGGGCCGCCCTGTACGAGCATCAGATCGTCCACGTTCACGTAGATCTTCATGACTCCCACCTGGACCTGCATATCTCCCTTATCGTCAGGAGGTGAAAGGATCTCTCCTATCTGGTCCAGCGTGAGCACCTTCACCCTGTCGCCTACCTTGATATCCTCGGCTGCGACGGGATTGTCGTTTATCTCCTTCATGATGCCCAGGGAATACTTGTCCTGGGACTCCTTAAGGCGTTTTTTGTTCTTCTCAAGGCGCTTGGTCCTCTCCCCGAGGCTCTCTATCTTAGAGAGCTCCCTGAGTTCCTGCTGGACTTCAGAGGCGGTCTCCTTCGCATCCTTTATGATGTCTCTCGCCTCTTCCTTCGCTCTGTCAAGAACTTCCTTTTCATGCTTGTCGAGAAGCTTCAGCCTTCTGTCCAGGGCTTCCTCCCTCTTCTTTATCTCGAGGAGGATCCTGTCGGCTTCCATCTTCTCCGCTTCAGCCTGTTTTTTGTCGTTTTCGATGGAGGAAATGACCTCCTCGAACTCCATGTCGCCGCGCTCTATAAGCTGGTTGGCGCGGTCTATTATGTGACGGTCAAGCCCCAGCTTCTCCGATATCTCGAAGGCATTGGACTTGCCGGGTATTCCGATGTTCAGTCTGTATGTCGGGCTGAGAGTCTCCACATCGAATTCCATGGAAGCGTTCTGCACGCCCTCCTTTTCGATCGCGAACTTCTTCAGCTCGTTATAGTGGGTGGTGGCAGCCACGCAGGCCTCGTTGCTCTTAAGAGTCTCGAGGATGGCTATTGCAAGAGCCGCTCCTTCGGTGGGATCGGTACCTGCTCCCAGCTCGTCCAGCAGCACCAGCGAACCGTAGCCTGCCTTACCTATGAACTCCACTGTATTCTTCATGTGAGAACTGAAGGTCGAAAGACTCTGCTCGATGGACTGCTCGTCCCCTATGTCGCAAAATACTTCCTTGTAAACGGGCACCCTGCTGGATGATTCCGCGGGGATATGAAGGCCTGTCATGGCCATCATGGAAAGCAGACCTATCGTCTTCAGGGTTACTGTCTTTCCTCCGGTGTTGGGACCTGTGATCACAAGGGTCCTGAAGTCCTTTCCCAGTCTCACGTTTATCGGGACCACCTTCTTGGGATCGATCAGAGGATGTCTGGCATTCCTGAGCTCCAGGCAGTATCCGTCGTCTATCACCGGCTCCTCGGCCTTCATCTTTACTGAAAGCCTGCCTTTGGCGAAAATAACGTCCAGATCCACCAGGATCTTCTGGTTGTTCAGAAGCTGATGAAAGTGTTCCGCCACATTATCGCTCAGTTCCTGAAGGATCCTTTCGATCTCAGCCATCTCCATGAGTTCAAGCTCCCTTAAGCGGTTATTGGCTTCAACGATCGCCTGAGGCTCGATGAAGAGTGTGGATCCCGATCCGGACTGATCGTGGACGATGCCCGCGATCTTCTGTCTGTGTTCAGCCTTGACGGGGACTACATACCTTCCGTCTCTCATGGTGACTATGGCATCCTGAAGATAGGCCCTGTTTGACTGTGAATTTACGATGTTATTCAGCTTGGCCCTGATGGAGTCGTTTTCCCTTCCGATGTCGCGTCTTATCCTGGCGAGTTCAGGGGATGCCGAATCCGCCATCTCGTCCTCGGAAAGTATGCTCCTGTCTATCCTGTCGCGGAGTTTCGGGAAGGTTTCAAGCACCTCCGCTTTTCCGTGAATTACAGATAAATGTGGCAGATCCTTATTCAGGAAACTAACCACATTCTCCGTGACCTTCATATTATAGAGGATCATCAGAAGCTGCTTCATGGTAAGGGAGCCGCCCTTACGCACCCTGTAAAGCAGGGGCTCCGTATCGTACAGCTCTCCTATGGGAAGCGTTCCCTTGTGCACTATCGCTTCTGCTGCCTCAGTGGTCTCGGAGAGGAGATCTCTCACAAAGCGGACATCTCCTCTGGGCGAGAACCTTGCTATTCTGTCCTTTGCCATCTGAGAGCCGGCTTCCTTGGAAAGCAAATCTATTATTTTATTGTATTCCAGTATGTTCAGCGCTCTCTTGTTCATGGCATTTATCAACTATCAGCGTTTGAGTTTGCTGAGTTCGTCCTTAAGCTGGATGTTCTCCATCTGGAGATCAAAGTATGCAGATTCGAATTCCTTTACTTTGCTTTCCAGCTTGGATGCATACTCTTCCACTTCTTTCTTGTTCTCATCAGCCTTGGAAGCACCTTCCTTGTACTGAATGAAGTTCTGCTTGGCTTCGTCCCAAAGCTTCATATAGTGCTGGGCGTCGTTCTCAAGCTGTTCCTTCTCCTGTCTGAGACTTTCCAGTTCCTCTCTCATGCTGAAGACTTCATCCGCCATGTTTACGCATGCTAATGTTGCCAGTGCACCTGCCTTGTTGCTTGCAGTGAACTTGGAAATCTCTTTCATCTTTTCATCGACGTAAGCAGCAATCTCCTGAATGGTCTCAGGATCTCTTTCGCCGCTGATGGTGTATTCCTGTCCATAGATTCTTACTGTTACTTTATTGTCTTCCATGTTTTCCTCCGATGTTCGTATGCATAAAGTGCGGGAAATAACTTATATCTCTCTGAGAACTGCATTCAGCTTCGTTTCGAGGGCCTTAAGGACTTCATTGTGTACCTTTACGACTTCATCGTCTGTGAGTGTCCTGTCATCATGTCTGTAGGTAAGAGTGAAGGCAAGACTCTTCTTTCCGGGAGGAATAGGGATTCCTCTGTAGATATCGAAAAGCTTGACGTCTCTCAGTATCTCGTGATCGGTTTCCATGATGACATCCTCGATCTGGCCGACCTGTGTGGATTCATCCACCAGAAGTGCGATGTCCCTGGTCATTGCGGGATACTTGGGAAGAGGCTTGAATACTTTGGTCATGTTTGCAAGATCGATGATGTTTGCAACTGTGAGCTCTGCAGTATAAGCTTTGGTTCCGATACCGTATTTTTCAGTTACGGCAGGATGAACTTCTCCCATGATACCCAGCTCTACTTCCTCATCCGCGGGTCCGTTCTCGAGCTGTGCAACGTGCTTGGCAACGATCCTTGCACATCTTCCGGGATGATAGATGCCGTACTCGGATTCTGCGACAAACTTAAGATCTTTGATGCCGAGTTTTCCGAGGAGTTCGACGATGATTCCCTTGAGTTCAAAGAAATCAGCTCCGTCTCCGTACATTCCGAATGATACGTTATATGCTTCATAAGGTAAGCCCTTAGGGTCTATGAGATTTGCCATGAAGGTGTTTCCGATCTCGAAAGCCTTCATTGCGGGATGATTTCTGGAGTAGTTCCTGCCCATTACTTCCAGCATCTGAGGTGTGAGGATGGTCCTCATTACAGAGGTGTCCTCTCCGAGAGGATTGAGGATCTGTACGAAAGCTCTTTCCCATGAATCCTCATCGATCCTAACGTTGTCGATGCTCTTGGGGCTTACGAAGGAGTAAGTCTGGATCTCGTTGAGTCCCATAGCGCAGAGAGCGTCTCTTACGGCGTCTCTGATATCTCTGGAGTATGACTGTGAAGCTTCATTGTTTCCCTTGGGAATGGTAACGGGAAGCTCATCATAACCGTAGAGTCTTGCAACTTCCTCCACGATATCCTCTTCGATCTCGATATCCTGTCTTACCGTAGGAGCGGTGACGTACATGTCGTCTCCCTCACCTTCGACCTTCATCTCAAGGGACTCGAGATAGGATACCATCTGCTCTCTTGTAAGCTCTATGCCGAGGACCTTGTTGATCCTGGAAACTCTTGCGTGGACGGGCTTTGCCTCTTCAGGTACGGGATAGATGTCGATCTTTCCGCCTACTACCTTACCTGCTCCGATCAGTTCTACCAGGTAGCAGAATCTGTCAGCAGCAGCCTCTGCGAGGTTGGGGTCGATTCCCTTCTCATATCTTCCGGAAGCCTCTGTCCTTAAGGTGAGTCTCTTGGAAGTGGTCCTTACTGAATTCGAATAGAAGTTTGCACTCTCAAGGATGACGGTCTCCGTGTTTTCGGTGATCTCGGAGTCCAGTCCTCCCATAACGCCTGCGATGCCGATGGGTTTCTCGCTGTCATTGATCATGAGCATCCTGTCGTCAAGAGTTCTCTCAACTCCGTCGAGAGTGGTGAACTTCTCTCCTTCCTTCGCAACGTCTACGATGATCTTGCGGCCTGCTACGGTATTGATATCGAAAGCATGCATCGGCTGACCGTATTCGAGCATTACGAAGTTGGTGATATCCACGATGTTATTGATAGGACGCATTCCTGCATGGATCAGTCTTCTCTGGAGCCACCAGGGTGAATCCTCGATCTTAACGTCCTTGATGATGCGGGCGATGTATCTCTTGCAGGCGTCGTTTCTGACTTCTACTGAGATATAGTCGGAAGCCTGCTCTGTCTCGTTCTGACAAACCGTTTCAGGATATCTGAGTTTGGTCCCGAAGGTAGCGGCTGCCTCCCTTGCCATTCCTATCATGGAAAGGCAGTCAGGACGGTTGGGCGTGATCTCGAAGTCGATCACGGCGTCTCTCAGCTCCATGGCATCCACGATATCCATGCCGAGCTTTCCTGAAAGTTCTTCGTTGTTCTTTCCGTCGATGTTAAGGATCCATATACCCTCTCTCTGATCGATGGGCACTACCTTGTCCTCGAATCCAAGTTCACCGAAGGAACAAAGCATACCATAGGAGGCCACTCCTCTGAGCTGACCTGAGGTGATGGTAACTCCGCCTTCCTGCTTCGGCTGTCCGTGAAGAGGTCCGGGGATGTGTGAGTCATGAAGGGCAACCGGTACATATGCGCCTTCAAAAACGTTGGCTGCTCCTGTAACGATCTGGAGAAGTCCTGTCGTCTCGTCCTTGCCCTTGGCGGCTTTCTCACCGATGTTGAGGCGGCAGATAACGAGCTTGTCTGCGTCAGGATGTTTCTCGATCTTCTCGATCCTTCCCACTACTACGTTCTTTATATCTTCTCCGGCAAGTTCCATGGTTTCCAGGTTTGAGCCGGACATTATCATGCGGTCACAAAAGGTTTCAGGCGATACGTTTACGTCTGTATAATCCTTGAGCCACTCAAGTGAAACTATCATCTGTTATGTCTCCTTTTTATTTGAACTGTTCTATGAAACGCATGTCGTTCTCATAGAGAAGTCTGATATCGTCAATACCGTACTTGAGCATAGCTACACGCTCAACTCCCATTCCGAAGGCAAAGCCGGTATACTTTTCAGTATCTATGCCGCCTACCTTGAGGACTGAAGGATGCACCATGCCGCAGCCGAGGATCTCGATCCAGCCTGATCCCTTGCAGACTCTGCAGCCCTTGCCTCCGCACTTGAAGCAGGATACGTCCATCTCTGCTGAAGGCTCAGTGAACGGGAAGTGATGAGGTCTGAACTTGGTCCTGGTCTCTTCACCGAACATCTGCTTGGCGAAGCTGTCAAGAACGCCCTTTAAGTCAGCCATAGTGATGCCTTCATCGACTACAAGTCCCTCTACCTGATGGAACATGGGTGAATGAGTGGCGTCAGGTGTATCGCATCTGAAGCATCTTCCGGGTGCGAACACTCTGATAGGAGGCTTCTGTGATTTAAGGGTCCTTACCTGTACGGGCGACGTCTGCGTTCTTAAGAGCACGTCATCATTTATATAGAAGGTATCGGTCCAGTCCCTTGCGGGGTGGTTGGGACCTGCGTTAAGAGCGTCGAAGTTGTTGTATACGGTCTCGACCTCGGGTCCTTCTGTGAGGGTGAATCCCATGGACTTGAATACCTTTGAGATCTCTTCGATGGTTATGGTCACGGGGTGCTTGGTTCCGAGCTTGAACTCCTTGCCGGGTTCCGTAACGTCGATCTTTTCAGCCTTGAATTTGGCTTCCTGGGCTCTTTCCTTAAGCTGGTCAAAGGTCCTGTTGAGCATGGCTTCGATCTCGCCCTTGGCCTTGTTTGCCTGCATTCCCAGTTCTTTTCTTTCTTCAGGTGTAAGGCTTCCCATGGATTTAAGGATGCCTGTGAGCTGGCCCTTCTTGCCCAGCATCTTTACTCTTACATCTTCAGCGTCCTGAAGTGTCTGTGCTTCCTGAAGCCTTTTTTTGGCTTCATCAAGGATTTGCTGTAATGCTTCTTTCATTATCGTCTTCTGATCCTTTCATACATTAAGATCCCTGCGGATACGGCAGCGTTCAGGCTCTCCGTATTTCCCGCCATGGGGATCGTTATTATCTCGTCTGCTCTCTTCAGGAGTTCGCGGTCTATGCCGTTTCCCTCGTTTCCGATCACTATGGCTGCATCCTCTTTAAGGTCGCAGTCATAATATGCCTTATCCGCTTCAAGGGCTGTCGCTATGAGGCGCTTCCCGTTTTTATGGACAAGTCCGATAAGCTCATCCGGTCCGTCAACAAAACATATCGGGACCCTGAAAAGCGAACCCGCAGCTGACCTTACGACCTTGGGGCTGTACGGGTCTGCGGTGCCCTTGACGAACACTGCAAGCTCAAACCCTGCCGCGTCCGCCGTCCTGAGTATCGTTCCGATATTCCCCGGATCCTGCAGTCTGTCCAGCACTATGTAGTTCCCGCCATGAGATCCTTCGGGGATGACCGTTTCCGGTTTCCTTACAACGGAAATGATCCCCTGAGAGGTCTCGGTATCCTTAAGTTCATCGAACAGCTTTCCGGAAAGGACGAATGTCTTCCTTTCAAGATCTGCTCCGCCCAGGATCTCAGCCTCTTCAGAGGTCAGTTCAGGCCTCACAAAGACCGCCTCCGTTTCGATCCCCTCTTTCAAGGCTTCTTTAAGGAGGTTCGGTCCTTCGATCATATATTCGCCGTATTTATCGCGGTATTTTTTCGTCTTCAGACTGAGAGCGTGTCTGAAGATCTTATTGTCTTTTGATGATATTTCTCTCAATTATCTGATTTTAAGCAGAAGTCATTATAACACCAAAAGCCGGCATAGCCGGCTTGGGAGTTTTTATAAGAAACTGGGGATAACGAAGTCTGAATCGCTGTCGTCGCTGTCCTTCTGTCTGTCAAGCAGTTCCTGAAGAGTGGTCTCTGTGCCGGACATTCCTTCAACGCCGCCGTACACGCTGGTCTTCATCTCTCCCGGAAGCTTGGCATCGTCGCTTCCGAGACCTGTTGTTTTAGGCTTGGGTGCCTCCTTGACTACAGGTTCCTGAGGCTGAACGTATTCTTCAACTTCTTCCTCATATTCATCGTCTTCAAATCCGGTGGCTATGACAGTTACCTTGATCTCGTCCTTCATCTGGTCGTCGATCGCAGCACCGAAGATCAGGATACAATCTTCGCTTGCTCTGTTCTGTACTTCGCTTGCGATCTCGTTGATCTCCATCATTCCCACGTCGTATCCGCCAACTACGTAAAGCAGGATAGCCTTGGCTCCGTCGATGGTGGTCTCAAGAAGCGGGCTCTCGATAGCTCCCTTGACTGCATCTGCAGCTCTTGTCTCGCCATATCCGTGGCCAACGCCCATATGAGCTACTCCTCTGTCTGTCATGACTGAACGAACGTCAGCAAAGTCAACGTTGATCATGGCATCGTCTCTGATCAGATCGGAAATGCCCTGAACGCCCTGACGAAGCACGTCATCTGACATCTTGAAAGCTTCAAGCATGGAAGTGTTCTTAGCGCTGTTTTCAATGAGCTTGTCGTTGGGGATCACGACGAGTGCGTCTACATATTCCTTAAGGTATTCAATACCGAGTTCTGCCTGTTTTCTTCTCTTGGGTCCTTCGAATGTGAAAGGCTTGGTAACTACACCTACCGTAAGGATTCCCATAGCCTTGGAAGCCTTGGCGATAACGGGAGCAGCTCCTGTACCTGTGCCGCCGCCCATACCTGCGGTGATGAATGCCATATCAGCATCCTCAAGATGACTTACTATATCTTCGATCGATTCCTCGGCAGCCATCATTCCGATCTCGGGATTTGCTCCTGCTCCGAGTCCTCTGGTGAGTTTCTCTCCTATCTGAACCTTGGTATCAGCATTGCATCTTGCAAGTGCCTGATTATCTGTATTTACCGCAATGTAATCGATCCCTCTGAGTTCGGCTTCCACCATCTGGTTAACAGCGTTGCATCCGCCGCCGCCGATTCCGATTACTTTGATCACAGCCCCTTTTTTATCGTTGGTGTCAAACTGTAGCATGAATTATACCTCCATAATGTCAATAAACATACTTGAGATAATAATAGCACATAATACTTGTTTTTGCACTATTTTTTTTAGTAAATATCAAAAAAACCGATGCCCTTCATGATATCCTCACAATGGGCATCGGGAACGCTTCTTATTCTCAGCTTTCAAGCACAGGAGTGAAGTACACGTAGTTGTCTCCGTTCACCTTGATAGTACCCGTTTCGATACCTTTGTTGAAGAGTTCCTGGACTACCAGCTGTATATCCTTGTTTTCCAGCGCGGTAAGGATGTTGTCCGGTACTCCTCTCACCATCAGCGTATCCAGAACGTAGGCCTTGGCTTCTCCCTCGGATATGGTTATCGACTTGAAGTACATGGTGTTTTCCTGCATGCTGGTTATGATCTCCATGCACTGTCTGAGAAGCACCTCTTCATCCACCTTGATGGGCTCTCCGAGGGTCATGTCCGAAATATTCAGGCCTCTGAGTATCGTCACCTTGGGATCCACGGTGGTCTTCCTGAGAACTATACCCTCGCTGTCTATCACGACAAAGCTGTCTCCGTAGACGACTCCTGCCACCTGCGTCCTCTCAGTAACGCTTATGGAAACGGTGGACGGAAGCTTTCTTCTTACGCTTACCCTCACCATATACGGATCGCGCATGAGCCTGTCCCTTATATCACCGCAGTCGACTCCCGTGAAGATATTCACCCCGTAGTCCGCATGCCCCATGTTCACTATCTCGTTATCGGTATAGTACCTGTTGCCCTCTACCTCAAACCTGCTGACGTTGAAAGCCGGCGCCTTGAGAGCAAAAACGACCATAAGGGCCACTATGGCAAGCGCTATAAGGACGGTCCTCAGCCTGACCTTTTTCATATGCTGTTTTATCAGGCGTTTGCTTTTTTCCATAAATCCTTGACTATCTCTTCATAAATAATATCCGATGCTGAGCGTGCAGCGATCTCATGGGCCATCCTGCCCATGCGGGCGAGCCTCTCAGGATCGGCCTTGAGTTCCCTTACCGTCTCTTTGAATGAGGTCTCGTCTATATTCTTCTCCTCTATCAGTATGGCCCCGCCCTTGTCTGCAACGGCCTTGGCGTTGAAGTACTGATGGTTGCCCGTCACGTTGGGTGAAGGAATGAGCACCGAAGGCTTGCCGGTAACCAGTATCTCAGCTACCGAAAGAGCCCCTGCCCTCGATATTATAAGGTCAGATGCAGCTATCACGCTGTCCATGTCATCTATGTAGTCCGTTATGCGGATGTTGCTTTCAGGAACGATCCCTCTTGCATCGAGCTCGCTCATCACGCTGTCGTAGAATCTTCTTCCCGTACCGAATACCAGCTTCTGTCCTTCTTTTCCGTTCATCTCCTCCACGAGACTCATGGCAAGCCTGTTTATCGCCTCAGCTCCGAGGGAGCCTCCGAAGGAAAATACCAGGAAATCATTTTCATCATAACCCAGCTTTTCTCTGGCTTTTGCCTTATCGGCAGTAAAGAATGAGCTTCTCACGGGGTTTCCGGTAACGGTAAGTTTGCTCTTATCCGTGAAATACTCTCCGCCCTCTTCAAATCCGAGGAATATCCTTCTAACATACTTCTCAAGTCTGCGGTTGGCAAGACCCGGGAAAGCGTTCTGCTCGTGGATGTAACAGGGTATCCCCAGCCTGCTTGCAGCGAAGATCACCGGAAAGCACACATAACCGCCCGTGCCGATCACCGCATCTGGTCTGAATTTCTTCAGTATCCTGGTGCTTTGGATTATGCCGTTTCCGACGTGGTATCCCGTAAGGAAGATCTCCTTTGCGTTGGACCTGTTCACCCATCTGGAATCTATCTCTTCGAGCCTGTAGCCGGCCTTGGGCACGGCTCTCTTCTCGAAGCCATTTTTGTATCCGATGTAGATGACTTCTCCATCGGGATCCATCTCTCTGAATTTGTCAGCTATGGCTAAAGCGGGATAAACGTGACCGCCCGAGCCTCCGCCTGTTACTGCTATCTTCATGACTATCTCTGTCTCACAGTTCTTCTGATCATTCTCTGTCTTTCTTCTTCAAGAGTACGTTTCTCCTGCTCCGCAAGCAGTCTGATCTCTTTCTTTTCAGACTGTTTGGTGACGTTCCACAGTATCCCCATCAGTCCCATCAGAAGCATCAGAGCGTTTCCGCCGTAGCTTACGAAGGGAAGGATGACTCCCGTAGGAGGCATTGATGACGTTACTACTGCAATGTTTATGCAGACCTGTACGCCGATCATGATGCTTATGCCTGACGCCAGCATCATCCCATAGAAATCCGGCGCGTTCATAGCAGCCTTGCAGCCCCTCCAGATGAGGAGCACATATACGAACATCAGAGCTATAAGCCCGATGAAACCTATTTCTTCTCCGATTATCGCCGTGATGAAGTCGTTCTGAGGTTCCGGAAGATAAAGATACTTCTGAACGCTCTTTCCCAGTCCCTGACCCAGGAAGCCTCCTGTGCCGAGTGCAAGGAGCGACTGTACGGCCTGGAAGCCGTTTCCAAGAGAATCCGCAAAAGGATCGAGGAAGCTCAGGAATCTGTCATGCCTGTATT
The DNA here is from genome assembly GCA_902780845.1 of uncultured Eubacteriales bacterium. Classification (GTDB taxonomy): domain Bacteria; phylum Bacillota; class Clostridia; order Peptostreptococcales; family Anaerovoracaceae; genus RUG754. The sequence continues at coordinate 12,778 of CACZGZ010000005.1, read as the reverse complement.
CCGACGAGAATATCAGGGCAACGCCTCCTGCAAATCCAAGTCCCGCAAGGATAATGAGCTGCCATATCTTGGCCCCTGCCACAAGCATCATTCCGCCGGCGATGAATATAACGGTCGCTGCGGTAGACATGTTGGGCTGCTTGAGGATGAGGGCTGCGTAGATACCCGCTGCGGCAACTACTGCTATAAGGCCGGGGATCTCCCTTAAGAGTCCCGGTGATTTTGCAAGTATTCCGGACAGATAGAAGATCAGAGTGATCTTGGCTATTTCTCCCGGCATGATCGTGATGGGTCCTACACCGATCCACCTGGTGGCTCCGTTTATCTCTATACCTACTCCCGGTATGAAGAGCGCCAGCAGAAGGAGTATACCTGCTACGTAAAAAAGGAAGGAGAACCTGAGCCAGAAATGATAGTCTATTCTCGAAAGTACTATCATTGCAGCCAGTCCTATCGCAAACCACATGAGCTGTCTCCTCAGATACGCATACGGGGACCCCGATTCATTGATCGACGTGTAGTAGCTTGCCGAGAATACCATAATGATACCGAAGATACAAAGTATCAGCACCAGCAGAACTATTACGAGATCGCCGCCGTTATTGCTCTTTATGAAGTTTATCAGGCTGAATCTCTTCTTTTCCATTACTCAAGTCTTCCGACGCAGTCCTTGAAGTGACTGCCTCTTACTTCAAAATTCGGATACATATCCCATGAAGCGCATGCAGGTGACAAAAGCACCTTATCTCCGGGTTCAGCTATGCCGGCTGCGTATCTCACGCACTCTTCCAAATCCGCATGTTCTGAATATGACGTGTATCCCGCCTTATCCATAGCTTCCTTTATCATTCCTCTGTCCCTTCCGAAAAGCACCACGTGCTTAACAGGGCCGGACAGTTCCTTTGCCATTTCAGTGAAATCCTGGCTCTTGGCGTCTCCGCCTGCTATCAGGATGATGTCGTTTTTCAGAGCTCTTATAGCTATGAGAGTGGCGTCAGTGTTGGTGCCCTTGGAATCGTTATAGTAGCTTACGCCCTTTATATCCTTAACGAATTCGAGTCTGTGCTCCACTCCTGCGAATTCTCTCAGCACCTTCACGATCGTCTCAGTGCTTATTCCGGAGAAGAAGCAGATCGCCGCTGCCGCAAGGGCGTTTTCAACGTTATGATCCCCCGGGATCCTCAGCTCATCCCTTGAGATGAGATCATGGATCCGGCCCTCTTCATCCTTTATTACCAGTCTTCCGTCCTTCAGGAAGGCCCCGATCTCAGGCTCAGTCTTTCTGCTGAATCCGACGAAGGTTCCTCCGAATTCCTGATCAACATCTTCATAGCAGAGTTTCATCAGAACAGGATCGTCGATGTTCATTACCAGATAATCTCCGGAGCCCTGGTTCTTCCATATCGCTGCCTTGGCAGCTCCGTACGCTTCCATCGTATGATGTCTGTTAAGATGATCAGGCGTCAGGTTGAGGATAGCGCTTACCTTGGGTCTGAACTGGGACACGGTCTGAAGCTGGAAACTCGATACCTCGGTTATCATCCAGTCCACGGGCTTTGAATCGCCCGCAACGCTTATGACGGGAAGCCCGATGTTTCCTACCACGTTGGTGTTCCTGCCTGATGCCCTGAATATCTCACCTACGAGCGTAGTGGTGGTAGTCTTTCCGTTCGTGCCTGTTATTCCGACAAAAATGCCTTTTGCGAGGCGGTATGCCAGTTCCAGCTCACCCACGATCTCGCATCCCTGCTCCATCGCCTTGATGACGAAGGTGCTCTCTGGATCGACTCCGGGGCTCAGCACCATCATGTCGTACTGGCTGAAGTCGTCAGGCATCGTGCCGTAGTATTCTTTTATATCATGCTTCAGGCAGAATTCCCTCACCTCAGGATCAGCCTTGTCGGCTTCCTTGGAATCCTGAACAGCAAGTTCATATCCCTGATCCTTTAAGGCATACATGGCGCATTTGCCGCTTCTGCCCATTCCTATTATGATAGCTTTCATTATTATCACTCCTTAAATGACCGAGAGCAGGAAGGCCAGTATGCAGAAGCCAAGCGTGATGGTGGCAAAAAGTCTTACCACCTTGGTCTCATGCATTCCTCCCAGTTCGAAATGATGATGGAGAGGAGCCATCCTGAAGATCCTCTTGCCTCCGGTCTTTTTGAAATACCAAACCTGGATTATAACGCTCAAGGCTTCCATTACGTAGATCAGTCCGGCTATGGCGAGTATGATCTCAAGTTTCATCATGATAGCCGCTGCGGCCAGGCCTCCTCCGAGCGCCATCGATCCCGTATCTCCCATGAATATCCTGGCGGGATTGTGGTTATATACCAGGAATCCGAGGCAGGCTCCGATTATGCCTGCGTAGAACAGCGGATATTCCCCGAATCCCGAATTGTACGCAACTATCGTCATCAGGAACGCTACAAGAGCAGTTACCGATGAGGCGAGGCCGTCAAGGCCGTCCGTAAGGTTGACCGAATTTGAAAATGCGATCATTACGAACATTACCCATGGTATATAGAGGATCCCGATATCGAGGTAATGATCCCAGATGGGTATCCATATCGACGAATGAGCTGCGTTTCCTGCCGTAAGTCCGGCTGAAAGCGTGCCGCTGGTGAAATATGCGAAGATCGCAAATGCCAGCGAGAAGCCGAACTGAAGCGCTATCTTCTGTTTGGGGCTGATGCCGTCGTTGTTTTTCCTGATCGCCTTTTCATAATCATCTATGAAACCGATGACCCCGAAAAGCACCATCGTTATGCAGACGACGAGTATCCTTACGGAGAATACTCCGAATACAGCGGAAATTATGAGCGCTGCAGCTATGGCAGAAGCAGTGATCGCCAGTCCTCCCATGGACGGCGTTCCCGTCTTGGAAAGATGAGCCTGAGGGCCCTCCTCCCTGACGAACTGTTTGAACTGATGCTTTTTCAAGAACGGGATCAGCCTTCCGGTCAGGATGACTGAAAGTATGAATCCTGCTAGAACTGCGCAGATGACTGAAATATAGGTCGTCATGTTTATCTCTTTACTCCATTATTTATCGTTTACTATATGTTCCACTATCTTCTCAAGCGCCATCAGTCTTGAAGCCTTGACAAGGATGCAGTCTCCTTCGTGTATGTGCTCCAGGATGCCCGCAATGATCATTTCCTTGTTTTCAAAATATTCGCATGCCTTGCCGGTCTGTTCATCCGTTTCAATAAGCGGCATGCCGGGTCCTGTGGGTATAAGCCTGAGTCCATGACCCTCCTGCGCGGCATCATTCCCCCAGCCTTTATAGGCTGCGTATGAATTAGGGCCTACTGTAAGAGTAACATCCACGCCCTTTCTGTGAGCGTAAGCTCCTACTTCGCCATGGCCTCTGTTCGACTCGAATCCCAGTTCTCCCATATCCCCCAGGATGGCTATCCGTCTTCCGCCTTCAGGAACCGGTGTGGACATAAGGGTGTCTATTGCTCCCTTCATGGAATCCGGTGCGGCGTTATAGGTATCATCTATGACTGTAATGCCGTCCTTCTTTATGACGTTCAGTCTGTTGGCTGTAAGTTCCGCCTTGGAGAATCCCGCGGCAGTCTCTTCAAGAGTCATGCCCTTAAGACAGCCGGCAGCCATCGCAAGTCCGGCGTTTATGGCATTGTGGGCGCCAGGGACCGGAAGTTCCACGCTTACGGTCTCCCCGTTATATGATATGTCGAAGCTTATGCCTTCTATGCCCTTGTCCTTTACATTGCTCACGAGGAAGTCGCATCTTTCTCCGGTGCCCACTCTTACGAGCTTACCGGGGATGTTCCTCTCCTTCATGTCGACCGTAGCCAGCATATCGTTATCATCATTTATGATAAGGACGGAATCTTCATTGAAGTTCTTTGTTATTTCAAGTTTGGTGCTGAGAATACCCTCTCTTCCCTCTTCAGGGAAATTCTCCAGGTGCGATATCCCCACGTTGGTGATGACACCTATGTCAGGTTCCGCTATGTCAGCGAGCACTGCGATCGAGCCTTTGAAATCCATGCCCATCTCGATCACCGCAGCTTCGGTATCTCCCGGGAAGCTTACGATGGAGAGAGGGAGCCCCGTCTCGCTGTTGTAATTCTTGATCGATCTGGCAGTCCTGTACTTGCCGCTCAGAACGTAGTAAAGGAAGTCCCTTGTGGAAGTCTTTCCCACAGAACCGGTGACTCCGATCTTAGCTTTGAGATCAAGGGTGTCCAGATAATATCTTCCAAGTGTCTGAAGAGCGTCAAGGGTGTTCCCGACCTTTATGAGGGTCACGCCTTCTCTTTCTGCGTGTATCATTGCTTTCTCTTCATCGGAGACCACAGCCATCCTGCAGCCCGAATCAAAGACCTGTCCCAAAAAATCGTGACCGTCGTTCTTCTCTCCCTTTAGAGCAAAGAACACGTCGCCCGGCCCTGCAAGCCTGGAATCTATTACCGCATTTACGACTATCTCTTCGCCGTTTCCGGAAAGTATGCTTCCTTTTATAGCATTTTTAAGTTCTGAGGCTGTCATATTTCTCATGGATATACCTTCTTTGTCTTTTAACCTTCGTCCGGGCTAACCGCCATGTACCTGAGCACGTTTTCAAGTATGTTTTTGGCTGCAGGCGCTGCGACGACAGATCCGTATGTCTCACCCCTCGGGGAATCCACTACCACGAGAAGAGTGATCCGGGGATCCTCTATGGGTGCGATGCAGATGAAGGAGCTGTAGTAATCCGATAACGAATATCCTCCTTCCACAGCCTTCTCAGCAGTACCGGTCTTTCCGCCTATCCTGAAGCCTTCCATCTTGGCGGTGTTTCCTCCGCCCTCGGATACTTCGGCCTCCATTATATCACGCATTTCCGCCGCAGTCTCAGGGGAAATGACTTTTCTTACTATTTCCTTGTCAAAGGTCTTGACGATCTTGCCGTTGGAATCGGTGAGAGCTTTTACATAATGAGGTCTTAAGAGATCTCCTCCGTTTGCTATCGAGCTGATAGCGGTCACGAGCTGTATGGGGGTTATTGATATTCCCTGACCGAAGCCCATGGTCGCAAGCTCAACCGGTCCCACATACGACTGAAGGAGCGCTCCTGACTCTCCCGGATAATCCACTCCGGTCAGTCCGCCGAAACCGAAATCATTTATGTACTGCATGAACCTCGTCTTGCCCAGCCTTGCGGCTACCTCGGCAAGAGCGGGGTTGCAGGAATTCTCTATCGCCTGTTTTATGGTCTGCGAACCGTGAGCGCCGGAGTACCAGCAGGAAAGCGTGTAATCCTCGACCCTGAATGAGTGGTCGCAGTAGAACGTATCGGTAAGGCTGATGGCGCCTTCATCGATCGCAGATGTTGCCGTTATGAGCTTGAAGGTCGAACCCGGCTCGTACGTATCAGAAACGAGGGGGTTTCTCCACATAGCAGATAAATATGCAGTCTGCTCTTCATCAGACATGTTTTCATATGCTTTCTTCGATTCCTCGCTCAGTCCCTGAGGTTCAAAGGGATCGTTGGGATCGAAGCCCGGATATACTACAGAAGCAAGGATCTCGCCGTTATTCGGATCCATTGCAAGTATCTCGACCTTCTTCGGCTTCCACTTGCCGTAAGCCGCCTTGGCCTCCTCTTCACAGTAGTACTGAATGGCTTCATCTATAGTGGTTATGATGTTATATCCGTCTTTTGCCTCGTAATGTCTTTCCGTTCCTTCCACCAGATCGTTTCCGGATACGTCCGTATTCGTTACCCAGCGTCCGTTGACACCGGAAAGATATTCGTCATATTCGAGTTCAAGACCCGTTCTTCCCTGTCCGTCATCGTTTACAGATCCGAGGAGCTGCGATGCGAAGTTTCCGAGCGGATAGTATCTCTTGGTAGCCTGTGAGAGCTCGATTCCGGAAAGGCCCAGCTTCCTGACTGCGTCAGCATCTTCCTTGGTGAGATACTTCTTGATAGTGACTATGCCTTCCTCACTCTTGAGTTTCTCAGAGACCGCCGCCCTTTTCTCCTCTTCCGTTATGCCGAGCGTATCGCAGAGAAGCGCTATGTCCTTGTCGATCTCAGCCTCTTCCTTCTCAAAGGTAAAGTTTCCGGGAAAAACATAGAGCGTATAGCAGATGCTGGACGTAGCAAGCTCCCTGCCGTTTCTGTCATATATGATGCCTCTCTTGGCCTCTATGGTTGCATCCATGGTCTGCTGTGATATCGCCTTCTGTGTCAGCTCATCGGAGTCTACGATCATTATCTTGGCAAGTCTGATGCTCAGAAGTATGAAAATGATCCCGATAAAGCAAAACCCCAGGGTTATCCTGCGTCTGTTCAGTTGTTTTACCTCGGTGCTGCGCTTTGCCATACGATTGTAATTCTTCCTTTTAGTAAAATGAGCCGAACTTGCGTTCGGCTTCTATTCTGATAATACACCCTTTAATTTCCGTAGGCTTTCTCCCTTATGATCTTCACAAGGTTCTCGTCTACAGTCTGGTCTTCACCGATAACAAAACATTGGTTCTTGTTCGGATAAACCATTCCCAGATTTCCTGTCGCGTAAGTTGCGACAGATTCGAAACTTACTGCTCCCTCGATATCGATCCCCAAAACCGTTATCTCGTCCCTGAGCTGTACGTTTTCCTTGTTCAGCGAATTCATGCTGTACTTGATGGCCGTCGCCTTGGCGCCCATCCATACCGATGCTATAAGAAGAGCTCCGATAATGATCAGGATGGCCGCGGAACGGATCAGCATGGGAGTCGTCACGAGCTTCTGAGGAAGCTCAGGCGCCGCTGTCATCAGTTCCCTCTCCCTGCGGTTCTCTCTCCTGACAGCGCTGCGGCTGGGCACCGGAACCGTCTCTTCGGGTTTTACAGCCTCCGTACCTTCCCAGGATATGTATTTCCCCTGCCTGGACAGATATTCTATATATTGTTCTGCATATGAACTCGGAGCCATTTCTCAAACACCTTAAACAAAAACTACTTCTTTACTGCGATCCTCAGCTTGGCGCTTCTGGACCTCGGATTGGTTTCGACCTCTTCATCTGTCGGGATCAGCGGTTTGCCCGGTCTTTCAACATCTCCGACCTTGCTGCACACGCACATCGGAAGTCCCGGCGGGCAGGTGCATGGGTCGTATCTCCTTCTGAAGGTATCCTTTACTATCCTGTCCTCCAGGCTGTGGAAAGTTATTACGGCAAGCCGTCCTCCCGGCTTGAGTACGTCCAGAAAATCATCCAGAGCTTTCTCAAGTCTGCCAAGCTCATCATTCACTTCTATCCTGATGGCCTGGAAAGTTCTCTTGGCGGGATGAGGTCCTTCCCGCCTGGCCTTGGCCGGTATCGCCTTCTTGATGACGTCTACCAGTTCGGTCGTGGTCTCAAGGGGCTTGTTCGCCCTTTCTCTTACGACGAACTCAGCTATCCTGGCTGCCCATCTCTCTTCGCCGTAATTCTTTATGATATCCTTAAGCTCATCCCTGTCGTAACCGTTTACGACGTCATAAGCTGTAAGGCTGTCGTCTCTGTTCATTCTCATGTCCAGAGGAGCTTCCTGCATATAGCTGAAGCCTCTTTCGGGATTGTCCAGCTGGAAGGAACTTACGCCCAGGTCCAGCAGAGCCCCGTCTATCTTATCAACTCCCAGATCTTCGAGTACAGCCTTGATGTCGGAAAAGTTTGACTGCACCAGCTGCTTCCGGCACTTGTATTGGGAGAGCCTCTTTTCGGCCGCCATAAGCGCGTCCTTATCGCGGTCGATTCCGATCAAGAGTCCGTTCTCTCCCAATTTGGCGCATATACCGCCTGAGTGGCCGCCGCCACCCAAAGTGCCATCAACATATATTCCGTCCGATTTCAGATCAAGTCCTTCGATCGCCTCATCAAACATTACCGATACATGTTTGAATTCCATGACTTATCTCCCTTAGAAGTTATATTCTGTGAGAGCATTGGCGAAATCTTCGGTCTCCATTTTACTGTCGTTCGCCGGGTTTTCCCAAACCGCCTTAGACCATATTTCGATCTTAGACATAGCTCCCATGGTTACGAGTTCCTTTTCGATAGCAGCGTAGGACTTTAATTCTTGGGGGATGACTATTCTACCCTGCTTATCGAATTCACACTCGCATGCATTAGCGCAAAAGTGCCTTATAAAGGCCCTGACCTTAGGATCCGACTCCGGAAGTTTCTCTATTTTCTCCATCTGCTTAGCCCAGTTCTCAGTGGTGTAGATGTAAAGGCACTTGTCAAGTCCTTTAGTAAGAACACATCTGGAACCGAGTTCAGCCCTGAGTTTGGAAGGCACGATCATCCTGTTCTTGTCATCTATTGAGTTGTAGGTGGTCCCCATGAACATGGATGTTTCTCCTTCCTGAAATATATCTGTTTCAGCAGTGTCATCTGCCACTAAACGGGCATAGTGACCCTACCTTGAAACATCTTACCACCACTATACACCACTTTCCACCATAAATCAAGAGAAAATATGCTATTTTTGCTATTTTTCACCCCCGATCCTCCATTAAAAAAAGCAGCCGCAAATGTTTTGCAGCTGCATCAGGATAAAATGTTTTCTTTTCAGATCTTTCCGCCCCTCAGGTTGCTTTCAGGGACGAATCTCTCAAATATGCAGATAGCTCCCAGTCCCTCGCCTACGGCCAGGTCTATCGGATCCTTTATGGTATAAAACACCTTCGTTCCCGGGAACTCCCTGAACGCCCTGTTCCTCTTATGCTCATAGTTATACGCCACAAAATCAGGATCGGTCAGGCGGTTCATCCTGAGATCCCTTACCAGGCTGTTTATCATAGGATCGAACTTGGTGCCCTCTCTCGGGTCTCCCGGAACTCTTGCCTTGTAATCGGCTATGAGGTCGGATCCCAGCTGTCCCCTTACAACTTCAGGATATTTCCTTTTAAGCGTCAGTACCGCAAAGGAATTGAAGCTTTCCAGACAGAACACTCCTTCAGGATACTTTTCCTCGTATGCCCTCATTTCCTCCATCACCTTCTTTACGAGTTCCTCGTGGTTCCCTTCCCTGGGCTTGAGTTCAACTATGATCGGTACCCGCCCTGCTACCAGGTCCAGGACCTCCTTAAGTTCAGGTATCCTTTCGTCCGACTCCTCAAGGGGATATTTTTTCGCCTCTTCAAGGGTTATCTCTTCTATGATCATCGCGGTGCGGAACGTGGTATCGCACTCAATATGAGCGTTCTCTGGAATGACCGGAAGATGGTCGGATCTTACCGTAGTTACCCTTTTAAGACCCGAATCGTGCATTACAGCCAGTTTTCCGTTCTTTGTGAGATGAACATCAAATTCTATTCCGAAGCCTCTCTCGCAGGCTCTTTCAAAAGCAAGCAGGGAATTCTCGGGAACCTCCGGCTTGTCATGAAGGCCGCGGTGAGCGAATCTGTATTTTTTCAGTTCTTCAAGTACGATTTCTCTGTCTTTCATCATGTGCCTCTCATAATAAGTCCAGCCCGGCCTGAGCATGAAAGCAGCCGGGCTGTAACTGCAATATTATCTTACATATCGAGATCTTCGAAAGCCTCTACGCCCTTCTTGGGAGCCTCAGGTTTGGAATCTCCGTGTTTTACCTGAAGCATCGTCACGAACGCTACCACTGAGAATATGGTGGCATAAGGGAACAGCGTCCAGTATCCCACGTGCTCGAGGAAGAAGCCCGAAAGGATCGGAGTGAATACCTGAGCCGCCATGGAGAAGGTGTAATAGTATCCGGTGAACTTGCCGATGTCAGAGCCTTTGCACATCTCCACTACCATGGGATATGAGTTTACGTTTATCGAAGCCCAGGCGATTCCTACGAGCACGAATACCACGTAGATCCCTGCGTTAGGCGACTTGAACATGAAGGCCACGAGCCAGGAAAGAGCCAGCAGGATGACACCGAAGAGTATGACTTTTTTACGTCCCAGTTTGGATGAGATGATACCTACGGGCACGAAGGCGATCAGAGCACCTATCGATGCTACCATCATCGCTCCGGCATAGGATCCTCCTCCCATTCCCCACATCTCTGTAGCGTACTTGGAGAAGGCAGTCGTCACGCCGTTATATGCCATGAACCAGAATGCTACTGATAAAAGCAGGAAGATAAGAGACCTCTTGACGTCCGCAGGAAGCTTGGCGTCTCCTGAACCGTCGTCCTCCACTTCATCCTCTATTCCGAATTCCTTTTCAAGGGCGATCCTTTCTGATACGAATCTGTTTTCGTCGACTTTGGTAAGCAGTATCACCAGAGCAAGCACCATGATGACAGCTACAGCCAGGAACAGATAGATATAGTTCGGGGTATTGTTGTCCTTTGATCCCGAAAGCACCATGGTGAGACCGAGAACAAGGATTATACCCACAGCTCCCATAAGGTTTATGATGGCGTTTCCCTTCGACCTTAAAGGCTTGGGCGTTACGTCCGGCATGAGGGATACCGCGGGTGATCTGTAAGTGGACATCGCGATCAGCGTCAGAAGGAGCATGACTATGAAAAGAGCCAGATTTCTCATGTTGGCCGCAATTGGCAGGAAGATCATGAAGATCACAGCCAGTATCGTACCTACGAATATGAAAGGTGTACGCTTGCCGCGATTGGTGCTCACCTTGTCACTGAGAGCTCCGAATATGGGCAGCATGAACAGTGCAAAGATATTATCCAGCGCCATTATTCCGCCTGACAGAGTGTCCCCTATATTGAAGAAGTACTTCAGTATCAGCGGTATGATGTTGTCGTACATCTGCCAGAATGCGCTGATGGAAAGAAATGCAAATCCGATGAGGATCGTACGCTTATAATCGAGTTTCATATTTATTCTCCTAAAAAAACAAGCCGGTTTCAAATCTAACTAATTATACTACACAACCATCGAGTAACTCAAGACCAACACCGCCGGCCTGCAGCAAATCATGAACTGAGGATAATGTTTCGACTTATTCAACGATGTCTTCGCCGTCAAAGTCTTTAAACAACATTTTCCGCACAAAAGGTATGTAAAGCAGCATACCAACAGCACCGACCAGGAACAGTATGCAAACAATAAAATACATAGGTTCGCTTTTAACAGCCTGAGAGAATTCCATTCCCGAAGTCCTTTTGACAAAAAGAAAAATCCAGATCACTGCCATTACCAGATCCGTTATGACGGTAATAATAGATATCAATTTCAGTCTTTTGAATCTCTCAACCTTCTCGCGATATTCTTCAGCTCTCTTTTGCGAACTTGTACTCATAATAAACACCTCTCTGAATTGCTTTTTTATCGTAATATTCTATAAAAAAAGCATCTCGTATAAATACCTTGATTCACTGATTATTATATCATTTTCTGTTATGCGTGTCGATAAATAAAAACGACCCGGATAATTCCGGGCCGTTTCTGTATAGCTAATAACTTTCAACTAAACACTTTTATACAAGTGATTATCTTGTGGTTGCATCGTAGAGTTCTTCTGCGTTGTCCCACTCCTTGATGATCTCAGGGATTACCTTGTAGAGGTCACCAACGATACCATAGTCAGCGATTTCCATCATCGGGCAGTCAGGATCCTTGTTGATAGCAACGATGATCTTGGAACCGGACATACCAGCCTGGTGCTGAATAGCTCCGGAGATACCGCAAGCGAAGTAGATCTCGGGCTTAACGGTTGTACCGGTCTGTCCTACCTGATGTGAGTGATCGATCCAGCCGGCATCTACAGCTGCACGGGATGAACCAACAACTCCGCCAACCTTGTCAGCGAATTCCTTGATGAGTTCGAATCCTTCAGGACCGCCGAGTCCACGTCCGCCGGAGCAGATGATCTTAGCGTCTGTAAGGGAAACGAGTTCCTTAGCTGACTTAACAACGTCCTTAACTGTTACGTGGATGTCGTCCTTAGTGATAGCGGGCTTAACGTTTACGATCTCGCCTGTTGCGCCGGGCTTTCTCTCAAGCTTCTGCATAACGCCGGGACGTACTGTGGACATCTGAGGTCTGGTGTTAGGGCAGATGATGGTAGCCATGAGGTTACCACCGAATGCAGGACGGGTCTGCTTGATACCTGTTGAAGGATCGTTGGGATCCAGTGTGGAAGTATCAAGAGTTGTGTTAGCCTTAGCGAATTCGATGTACTTGGAAACCTTTACATCAAGGTGTGTGCAGTCAGCGGTAAGACCGGTGTTGCATCTTGCTGCGATACGAGGAGCAAGGTCACGTCCGATATGGGTAGCACCATAGAGAACGATCTCGGGCTTGTATTCCTGGATTGCATCATAGATAACCTTGGTATATCCGTCTGTGGTGTACTGTTCAAGAAGAGGATCCTGAATCATGTAAACCTTCTCAGCACCGTACTCGAAGCATTCCTGAGCAAGGTGGTCAATCTTGTCACCAACGAGAATTGCACAAACCTGTGTATCCTCGGAGATGTCCTTAGCAAGCTTACGGCCTTCGCCGATGAGCTCAAGAGCTACGTTCTGGATCTTGCCATGTCTCTGCTCAGCATATACCCAGATGTGCTTGTAATCTTTGAATCTGTCGTCGCCAGTAGCAGTCTGAACTTCCTTGATAGCGCCGAATCTGCAAGCGGTAAGGCACTGGTTACAGAAGGAGCACTTAGCGTTTACCTTAGCAACTCTGCCAAGCTTGTTTCCATCATAGGGCTCAAATTCAAATGCGTCATAAGGGCAGGACTTGAAGCACAGTCCGCAACCTGTACATTTTTCTTTTAATATTTCAATAGCCATTATATTTCCTCCTCAAATTAGATGATGTGCTTACCTTTAAGGTTGATCA
>CACZGZ010000004.1:22597-53731 GCA_902780845.1 uncultured Eubacteriales bacterium | reverse complement strand
TACCGTTTACAATATACAGTCCCTTCTTGGGTTGAGCAACTTTGCGGCCCTGTAGATCGAAGAATACTGCTGCGACGTATGGAGAAAAGTATTCAACACAGACTATCATGTAAACGTTCAGCCCCATTCAGGTTCACAGGCTAACTTTGCAGCTTATAAGTCAGTTCTCGAACCCGGCGATACGATCCTTAGCTTTGACCTGGACCACGGCGGACATCTGACCCACGGTTCCAGCGTTAACTTCTCCGGCAAACTCTACAACATGGTATTCTATGATGTAGACGAGAACGGATTCATCGATATGGAAAACGTAAGAAAACTTGCTCATGAGCATCATCCCAAGCTCATTCTTGCAGGTGCATCCGCTTATTCCAGGATTCTTGACTTCGAGACATTCGGTGAGATCGCCAAGGAAGTAGGAGCATACTTCATGGTAGATATGGCTCATATCGCAGGCCTCGTTGCAGGCGGAGTACATCCTTCACCGTTCGGTATCGCTGATATCATCACAACCACTACACACAAGACATTAAGAGGACCCAGAGGAGGCCTTATCTTCGCAAGAAAAGATCTTGCCAAGAAGGTAGACTCCGCAGTATTCCCTTATGCACAGGGCGGTCCCCTGGAACACGTTATCGCAGCTAAGGCTGTATGCGCTGAGGAAGCTTTAAGACCTGAATTCAAGGACTATGCCAAGAAGGTAGTAGAGAACTGTGCAGCTCTTGCTGACGAGTTCCTTAAGCTCGGATATAAGATCGTAACAGGCGGAACAGATAACCACCTGATCCTCCTCGATCTCTCAGACGAACCGTTCTCAGGCAAGCAGCTCCAGGAGAAGTGCGACGCTAACGGCATCACACTCAACAAGAACTGCGTTCCCAACGAGAAGCGTTCACCTATGCAGACTTCCGGCGTTCGTATCGGAACCGCTGCCATGACCACCAGAGGATATGAAGCAGAAGACTTCAGGAAGGTAGTAAGAAGGATCGACGCTCTCATCAAGGAACTGAGAGAAGAATGCAAGGAAGCATAATCGTATATACCAGAGGTAAAATCTAAATGGTTATATTTTATAGGATCGTGGCCATGCTGGGAGGCTTGGCCATGTTCCTTTATGGAATGAGAATAATGGGGGACGGACTGAAGTCCAGTTCCGGCGGTGCTATGAAGACCGCTTTGGCCAAGGTCACTAATAAACCATTTTTAGGCTTTCTTCTGGGCACTATGGTAACCTGTGTAATACAGAGTTCCACTGCCTGTATAGTGTTAACTGTCGGCCTTGTCGGAGCGGGTTTTTTGACGTTCAGACAATCCATCGGAATAGTTCTCGGAGCTAACGTAGGCACCGCGATAACAGCTCAGGTCATAAGGCTGATGGACCTGAACTCCGCAGAGGATAGTATTCTGTATTTTTTTAAAGCTGATAATCTGGCGCCTCTTGCTCTGGTTATCGGTATTTGTCTTATTATGTTCTCAAAGAGGGGCTCCCATAAGAACATGGGGAATATCGCCTGCGGTTTCGGAGTCCTTTTCATGGGTCTGATATATATGTCAGGTGCCGTAAGCAACTTTTCGGACAGCCTTTCAGGACTTCTTACGTCGTTTGAGAACAATTACTTTCTTCAGTTCGCCTCCGGTGTAGGCGTTACAGCTATAATCCAGTCATCTTCAGCAGTAGTCGGTATAATACAGTCCATCGCATCATCGCTCGGTGTAACGTTCGATGGTATTTTTGCAGTTATCATAGGCGTCAATATCGGAGACTGCATAACCACTTATATCGTCAGCAGGATAGGGGCGACCCCGGAGCAGAAGCGTACCGCGACCGTTCACGTGATCTATAATATCTTTGCGGCCCTGCTGATCATTATAGTGCTTTTCGTTCTGAGAATGACCGGTATATTGAACGACGAACTCTGGAGTATGTCACTCAATTCCGGTGGAGTTGCCAACGTCCACGGTATATTCAGACTGGTACCGGCTGTTTGTCTTCTTCCTCTTTCGGGAGTGTTCGCCAGGATTGCTGAGAAACTCATACCGGAAGTTCCAAAGGAACAGGAAGACATAGAAGTGGAAGAGGCGCTTCAGGAACTTGATCCCCGACTCATCACTTCGCCTGTGCTTGCTCTTTCACAGGTATCGCACCTCATAGGCCATATGAGTGATATAGCTGCTCATAACTATGACGCATGCGTCAAACAGATATACGAATTCGATCCCGGAAGAGATAACCGTATCAATCAGAGAGAGATACTCCTTGACAGAGTAATAGACCAGGCTAACCAGTATATAGTGTCGCTCTCACCGTATATAAAGCGTGACAGGGATAACAGAAACTCCAATTTCCAGATAAAGGCGCTCATCTGTTTTGAAAGGATCGGAGATCTTGCGGTAAATATAAAAGATGACGTGGCGGATCTCAGAGAGGGCGGTAAAGAGCTCACGGATTACGCCAAGGCAGAACTTAAGATCGCGGTAGACTCTATTTACGATATCCTTGATCTCACGATAAGAGCCTATAAGGAAAACGATAACGGGCTGGCCAGAAGGGTGGAACCTCTGGAAGAGGTAATAGATGACCTTATCGATGATCTTAATTCGAGACACGTATACAGGATGATGAGAAATATCTGTGATCCTGTAGTAGGCATCCGTTATCAGAGCATTCTTCAGAATCTCGAACACATATCAGACCAGTGCTCGGATCTGGCGATCTATATCATAGAACTTACGGATATGGACGTAATAGGTAACGAGCATGATTACATCCATAATCTGCATCATTCAAACAACGCAGATTATCAGAGATCCTTCAGGGAAAACTATCAGAAATACTTCACTCTTCTTGAGAATTTACCCTTTACAAAAGAGGGTGTTCCCAGGGATTGATAAAAAATCAAAAATATACAACAAATTGTGTAGAAAAAGCCATTTTATAGTGGCTTTTTTCTATTACTTGTGGTATTATGGATTATGTATATATATGTCTATAACCATGGAGGAATTCTTATGAGAGTATTGTTGGATGGTATGGGCGGAGACAACGCTCCCTATGCTGTTTGCGAGGGTGCAGTTCTTGCTGCTCAGGAGACAGAACATGAAATAGTAATAATCGGAGATGAGGATAAACTTAATGAAGCCCTGAAAAAGGCTTGCGGAAGAGATGACATTCCTTCGAATATTTCAGTTTGTCATGCTTCGGAGGTTATTTCCAATAATGAAGCTCCTGCATTAGCGATCAGAAGAAAAAAAGATTCTTCGATAGTAAAGGGAATGAACATGCTTAAGGCGGGCGAAGGAGATCTTTTCGTTTCAGCAGGTTCAACCGGAGCGCTTCTTGCCGGAGGCTTGCTCCTTATCGGAAGAATAAAAGGAATAGACAGGCCTGCGATCTGCACTATATATCCAATACTGGGAAACAAGGCCTCACTGCTTTGTGACGCAGGAGCGAACGCGGAATGCAAGCCAAGAAACCTTCTTGACTTCGCTATAATGTCATCCATATACATGGAGAAGGTCCTCGGACGTGAGAATCCGACTGTCAAACTCGTAAACATCGGAGAGGAAGAAGAAAAGGGAAGCTCACTGACAAAGGAGACCTTTGAACTTCTCAAGAATTCAGGTCTTAACTTCAAGGGAAACATCGAAGCAAGAGATGTTCCCAAGGGAAGGGCTGACGTCATAGTTACAGACGGTTTTACGGGAAATATAATACTGAAGCTTACGGAGGGCATGGCCTGGAACATCTTCAAGACCATAAAGAAGAAATTCACCGACGGTCTCCATGCAAGACTCGGCTCACTTCTTTTGCTCGACAAGCTCAAGGAATTAAAAAAGGAATTCGATTATTCCTCATACGGCGGAGCGCCTATTCTGGGCATAAAGAGGCCTGTAGTAAAGATGCACGGATCTTCAAGCTCCAACGGCGTTAAGAATACTATCCTCAAGGCTCTCATTTTCGCTGAGCAGGATGTTATCGGAGTGATCGAAGATTCGATCCAGGAGAAATAACAGGTTTGAATATCAGTCAATTGGAAAACTGCATAGGCTATCAGTTCAAAGACGTCAGATTGCTGAATACAGCTCTTACTCACAGCTCGTACAGAAGAGAGCATTCCAATGTCAGAGAAGATAATGAAAGGCTTGAATTCATCGGAGACGGGATACTCGATGCTGTGATAGCTCTCCATCTATACATAAAGAGACCGGATCTCAGCGAGGGAAAACTCACCAAGCTAAGAGCCCTTATAGTCTGCGAGAGAGCTCTGGCTGAAGTCGGAAGAAAAATATCGCTCGGCGATCATCTTCTTTTAGGAGCCGGAGAATCCAAAAGCGGCGGAGCTTCAAAGGATTCTATCATCGCGGACGCGATGGAAGCCGTATTCGGAGCCATACTTATAGACGGAGGCTATGAAGCCTGTGAAAAGGTCGTTCTTAACATCCTGACAGACACGATCAGAGAAGCTCTGGAGGGCAGACTTTTCAGTGATTACAAATCCGAATTCCAGGAACTCGTTCAGGAAAAGGGAGTACAGAAGATTATTTCTTACATTACTGACGGATCAGAGGGACCCGACCATGATAAAAGGTTTTTTGTCCATGTTGAAATGGACGGTAAAATCATGGGCAGAGGGTCAGGCAAATCAAAAAAAGAAGCCGGACAAAACGCGGCCAGGGCTGCGATCGAAGGCTTAAAGAGGTAAAGAATGTATTTTAAAAGAATTGAGATGCACGGGTTCAAGTCTTTTGCAGACCCTGTTGTCATAGACTTTCATCCTGGCGTCACCTGCATAGTAGGACCCAACGGGTCAGGCAAATCGAATATAAGTGATGCCATAAGATGGGTACTTGGAGAACAGAGTCCAAAGATGCTCAGAGGCGGCAAGATGGAAGAGGTGATCTTTAACGGCACTGCTTCCAGAAAGCCCAGGGGCATGGCAGAGGTAACTCTTGTAATAGACAATTCAAACGCTATCCTTCCCATAGATTACAATGAAGTAGCTATAACGAGAAGGATGTACAGATCTGGCGAATCCGAGTATCTCATCAATAACAATCAGTGCAGGCTGAGAGATATCAGAGAGCTCATAATGGATACCGGTATAGGTGTTGACGGATACTCGATCATCGGACAGGGAAAGATCCAGAACATCGTTGACGGTAAGCCTGATGAAAGACGTGAGATATTTGAAGAGTCTGCAGGTGTGGTTCTCTATAAGACCCGCAAGCGCGAAGCTGAACGTAAACTTGAGAACACCAATATAAATCTCGACAGGGTAAATGATATCATAGGTGAGATCGAAGGACGTATCGGAGGGCTGAGAGAGGACAGCATCAAAGCCAGGGAAGCTCTTGAACTCAGAGCGGAGAAAAGGGATCTTGATATCAATATCACTCTGAGAAACATAGATAAGTTCACCGATCAGGACGAGTCCGGAGCTGAAGACGTCAAGCAGCTTGCTGAAAGCATTTCAGCTCTTGACAAAGAGAAGTCGGAGCTTGATAAGAAGATCGAAGCGTCCAGAGACAGGAATGAAAATCTTCAGACTCTGGGCAACAGATCCAGGGAGCAGCTCCTTGAGAAGGTAAACGTCATAAATGAAATCAAAAACAGATCTCAGCTTGATGATGAAAAAGCCGCATCCTTTGACAGGGATATCGACAGGCTTACCGATGAGATAGATGTTCTTTCCGAAAAACTGGACAAGGAGATAGCAACAAGCGACAGCCAGGAACAGAAAAGAAAGGAACTCTCTCAGGAGCTGGATAGAGCATCAAAAGTCCTGAGTGACAGGATCGATGAATATAACAAGGTCACATCCGAGTCGCTTGAGATCCAGAACGGTATAGACGAACTTAAAGACCGTATCATGGATCTTACCGGCAAGGCTTCCGCTCTCCGTTCCGAAGCGGCTTCTGTTGAAAGCATGAAGGAAGTGCTCGCCAGAAGAAAGGAACAGATAGAGAAGGATTCCGCAGACCTGATGGACAATTCCCAGGCTGTTAAAAAGGAGATCTTAAAGACCAGAGAAGAAAAGGAAAAGAATGATCTTAAGGGCAGAGAAGTCATGGAAAGGGTCGGTGTCTTTGAAAAGAGCATCAACAGGACTTTCGATGATACTAAAGCTCTGTCACTGAAGATCGAAGACATAAAGATCAGCTACTCCAGAGCATCCGCAAGGAAAAAAGCGCTGGAAGAGATGGAATCCAGTTACGAAGGATATAACAGCGCCGTCAAATTCATAATGAAGGGTCAGGATCATGGCCTCAGGGGAACAGTCGCAGAGCTTATTGACGTTCCCAAAGGATATGAGACTGCTGTTGAGACAGCCTTGGGACAGGGCCTTCAGAATATTGTGTGCTCAACTGACGCCGATGCCAAGAGAGCTATCAACAGGCTCAAGGAAGCATCTGCCGGAAGGCTTACATTCCTTCCCCTTGAATCCATAAAAGGCAACAGAGCTCAGCTCGACAGAGTAATTACATCTGCCAACGGATTTGAAGGTCTCGCGTGTGACATAGTCAAATACGATCCCGAATACAAAGCTGTATTTGATTATCTTCTCGGCAGGGTAGTTATAGTAAGAGACATGGATACCGCTGTAAGACTTTCCAAGAATATCGGTTCTTCTGTGAGATTCGTTACTCTTGAGGGTGAAGTGGTCAACGCCAACGGTGCCATTACCGGAGGCCGTTTCAAGAACAAGACTTCCAATATCCTTTCCAGAAAGAATGAGATCATAAGTCTCGATTCTGAAATGAGAAGGCTTTTAAAGGATCAGGAACATCAGTCAGCTCTTCTTAAAGCCGATGAGGAGAAACTTGCTGAGCAGAGGGCTTCACTTAAAGCTCTTGAAGATGAGCTGAATTCACTTAAGCTGAAGGATGTGGATCTGCAGTCAAGGATACGTTCGCTGGAAGAGAGCATAAAGAACTCCGAAGAAGCGGATAAAAAGAGGGAACGCGAACTCAGGACCATTGAGGAAGAGTTCAAAAATACAGATGCCATCATAAAGGAGTCCAACAGTAAGGCTGATGAAATAGACAAGGAGATCGTGGAATGCGATAAGCGTTCAGCTGATCTTCTCAGTAAGCTTGAAAGTATCAGCGACAAGGTCACCGCATCAAATGAGGCTATAACGAACGCAAGGATATCCAAGACCGAGATCGGGAACAGGATCGACGCTCTGGATGAACTTATGTCTCTTACACAGGATAATATCGACGATCTCACAGAACAGATTGACGACAAGATGGAAAAGAGAGATGCGATCGAGGAGAAAAAAGAGCATCTCATGTTCGGATCTGAAGATTCGGAAGAAAAATTCAAAGCTCTCCTCAAAGAAAAGGATGATCTCGAGGAATACATCGCTCAGGTGGATAAGGAAAGGGAAGAACTCCTTACTTCCATAAGCGAAATGACCAGGGATTATAACCGCATCATTGAAAACTACAACTCCTGTGTTTCCCAGAAACAGCAGCAGGAGATCAGGCTTGCTAAAAATGAGGCACAGCTTGAAACCGCGAAGCAGAAATTACTTGAGGACTTTGAGATCAGTTATGCGCAGGCCCTTGAGTTGAGAAAAGAAGATTTCTCATATACTCCTGCAGTTAAAAGAAGCCGTGAGATCAAGAACCGTCTTGATGAACTGGGAGAGATCAACGTCGGATCAATAGAAGAGTATAAGCAGGTCTCCGAAAGATATGAATTCCTTCTCGATCAGAGGAAAGATATCACGGAGGCTATGGACGAACTCAAGGCGATCATAAACGATATGGATAAGACCATCAAAAACAGGTTCAAATCCAATTTCGATGAAGTCGTCAAAAACTTTGAAGAGATATTCAAGGAACTCTTCGGAGGAGGAACTGCAGAACTCACTCTGGATAACGAAGATGATCCTCTTGAATCCGGAATCGAGATCAACGCTCAGCCTCCCGGAAAGAAACTTCAGAACATCAATCTTCTTTCCGGCGGTGAAAAATCCATGACTGCCATAGCTCTCATGTTTGCCGTGCTCAAGACCAAACCCACACCGTTCTGCATACTGGATGAGGTCGAGGCGGCGCTTGATGATGCGAATATCGACAGATTCGCAAATTATCTTAAAAACTTCCATGACATCCAGTTTGCGGTCGTAACACACCAGAAGACTACCATGGAACACGCTGACGTGCTTTATGGAGTCACGATGCCCGAACAGGGTATCTCAAGAGTGCTTTCACTGAGACTTGGAAGCGAATTCGAAATCTGATTATATTGATCAAGGAGCAATATGAGTATTTTTAAAGAGAAAAAAGGCTTTTTCGGTAATTTAGGAGCCAAGATACATGACACTATCTTCGCCAAGATGGAAGTCGATGAGAGTGTTATGGATGAACTTGAGGAGATCCTGATCACTTCCGATATCGGAATGGAAACCACCATGAAGATAATGGATAAGATCCGTGACAAGATCTCCACTGACTATATCGTAAAACCTGAAAACGTAAGAAAAGCACTTTCAAATATAATACTTGAATGTGTGGATAAGGGTGACAGACAGCTTCTTTCAGACAAGACGCCTCTGGTTGTGCTTATGATCGGCATCAACGGCGGCGGCAAGACCACCACGATCGGTAAACTTGCTCACAGACTGAAAGGACAGGGCAAGACCGTAATGCTGGCAGCTGCTGATACCTTCAGGGCAGCAGCATCTGAACAGCTTTCCATCTGGGGAGAAAGAAACGGCATTCCCGTCATCAAGCATCAGGAAGGCGCAGACCCCTCTGCGGTAATTTTTGACGCCATCCAGTCAGCTAAGGCGAGAGGCACAGATGTGCTCATCTGTGACACGGCAGGAAGGCTCCAGAATAAGAAGAACCTGATGAACGAGCTTGAAAAGATGAACAAAGTCATTTCAAGAGAATGGCCTGAAGCTGAAAGAGAGACGCTTCTCATACTCGACGCTACAACGGGAAAGAACGCCATCTCACAGGCGCAGGAATTCGGAAATGTTGCAGCTATAACCGGAATAGTTATAACAAAACTTGACGGAACAGCCAAAGGCGGTATCGCGATCACCATAGCCGACGAGTTCGATATGCCTATCAAATTCATCGGCACGGGAGAAGGCATCGAGGATCTCGAGGCTTTTGAACCTGCAGAATTTATCGGAGGATTATTTGATGAGTAAGCCAATAGTTGCCATCGTAGGAAGACCTAACGTAGGCAAAAGCACATTTTTTAACAGAATAGTCGGCAAGAGGATCGCTATCGTGGAGGACACCCCCGGAGTAACCAGGGACAGGATCTATGCTGAAGCTGAATGGAATTCGATCAGTTTCGGTCTCATAGATACCGGCGGTATCGAACCTTCCTCAAACGACGTCATCCTTTCACAGATGAGAGAACAGGCGCAGACCGCGATGGATCTTGCTGACGTTATAATCTTCATGTGTGACGGAAAGGACGGCCTTACCAGCGCTGACGAAGAGGTAGCGGATATGCTCAGAAGGACCGGCAAGAAGGTAGTGCTTGTAATAAACAAGATCGACAATCCTTCAAACCTTCCTGACTTCTTCTATGACTTCTATGAGCTCGGACTCGGCGAACCGATCCCCATCTCATCTGCAAATATGCTGAATTTCGGTGACGTGCTTGATGAGATAGTGAGCGGCTTCCCTGACGGGGCTTATTCAGAAGAAGATGACGATATTAAGATAGCAGTTATAGGTAAGCCCAATGTAGGAAAGTCTTCACTTATAAACTGTCTTCTCGGAGAAAACAGGGTAATCGTTTCTCCTATAGCAGGAACTACGAGAGACTCAATAGACAGTCCCTTTGAAAAGGACGGAGATAAATATACCCTTATCGATACAGCCGGCATCAGGCGCCAGTCCAGGATAAACGACGATATCGAGAAGTATTCTGTCGTAAGAGCAGTTGCAGCCATCGAGAGATGTGACGTCTGTGTTCTGATGATCGACGGGGCTGAAGGCCTTTCCGAACAGGATAAGAAGATAGCTGGTATCGCTCATGAAGCCGGAAAGGGTATAGTTCTCGTAGTAAACAAATGGGATCTGGTACCCAAGGAGACCAATACCATGAGGGATTTCAAGAGACTCCTTCAGGCTGATCTCCAGTTCATGAGCTATGCACCGATACTTTTCATATCTGTAAAGGAAAAGCAGAGAGTAAAACAGGTCATAGACACCTGTAAGACAGTTTCCGAGAACAGATCTCTCAGGGTGCCTACAAGCCAGCTGAATGCACTTATCCAGGATGCTGTCCTTATGAAGCAGCCGCCTTCAGATAAGGGCAAGAGACTCAAGATTTATTACGGAACTCAGATAGGCGTCAAACCGCCGCTCTTCAGTTTCCAGATCAATAAGAGGGAACTCATGCACTTCTCGTATTCCAGATATATCGAAAACAGGATAAGAGAAAGCTTCGGATTCGAAGGCACTTCCATAAAGTTCATTTTCAGGGAGAAAGGCGACAGGGATGAGTTTATTGGTTAAAAACCTTATTACGATCGTGATTTCTTATCTTGTCGGAAGCATATCTCCGGCTATAATCCTCGGCAGAGCCAGGGGGATAGATATCAAGAAAGAGGGAAGCGGAAATGCAGGCACCACCAATGTCCTGAGGGTAATGGGTGGTAAAGCTGCCATTATCACCCTTGCGGTGGATATTTTGAAAGGCTTCCTTCCTGCGATCATATTCGGCAGTGTTTTTGCCGAAGGTAATTATGCAGCTTTAGCCTGCCTGTTCGCCTTCTGGGGACATGTTTTCCCGGTATATTACGGCTTTAAGGGCGGAAAGGGCGTTGCAGTTGCTTTCGGAGGCCTTCTGGGTCTTAACTGGAAGATCGCGCTGCTTTGCCTTCTTACGGTAGTCGTATTCACGCTTATATCCAAAAGGATGTCCGTAGGTTCCATTGCAGGAGCAATAAGCGCTATCCCTTACACGCTTTGGCTTGAACCGAAAGCCATGCCGTTTATAGCGGTAATGGCTGTGATCATAGTCATCATGCACAGAGGTAATATCAAACGTCTCATCAATCATGAGGAACCTCCTTTGGGATTTCTTGACAAGAACAGGAAAAACAAGGAGGAAGGGAAATGAAGATAACGGTCATCGGATCCGGATCATTCGGTACGTCTCTCGCGATGCTTCTTACCAATAAGGGTCATGAGGTGACCCTTTACGGAAGAAACGAAGTTCAGATGAAGATGATAGCTGCCACCAAAGGCAATCACAGATATCTTCCCGGAGTGTTCCTTCCGGCAGACCTCAAAGTTTCATCTGATCTTGAAAACGCGGTAAGAGACCGTGATCTTTTGGTCATGGCTGTTCCCGCCCAAAGTTTCAGAAATACTGCGGAGAAGGTCTCGGAGATAACTTCGGGCACACCCATCGTAAACGTGGCTAAGGGACTTGAGATCGGAACTCTTAAAAGAATGTCGGAGATCGCAGGGGAGTACTTTCCTGAAGCCGATTACGCCTGTCTTTCAGGTCCGTCACACGCTGAAGAAGTGGCGAGAAATCTTCCTACTACGGTATGCGTTGCTTCTGAAAACGGTGGATTCGCCAAAGATGTCCAGAAGATATTCATGAATGATCACTTCAGAGTTTATACCAATGATGATCTCATTGGAGTAGAACTCGGAGGAGCCATCAAGAACGTTATCGCTTTAGGCTGCGGTATCTCCGACGGACTTGGTCTCGGAGACAACGCCAAAGCAGCCCTTATCACCAGGGGTATCGCAGAGATGACCAGACTGGGTGTGGCCATGGGCGGTAAGCCTGAAACTTTTGCAGGCCTTTCAGGGATCGGCGATCTGGTAGTGACCTGTACATCGATGCACTCCAGAAACAGGCGTTTCGGAATACTGCTGGGTCAGGGAATGCCTATAGAAGATGCCCTTAAGAAAATAGGAATGGTAGTTGAAGGTTATACCACACAGGAAGCTGCCTTTGAACTTGCACAGAAATATAACGTAGAAATGCCCATCACATTCACTATGCACAGACTTTTTAACGGAGAGATAGAAGCAGAGGAATGTATAAGTATCCTTATGGGCAGGAAAGAAAAAAATGAGTAAAAGCTTTTATATACAGACTTTCGGCTGCCAGATGAACGAACACGACTCTGAGATCATGGCAGGCATGCTGATCGAAAAAGGGTATGTTCCTGCAAAGGAAAGAAAGGATGCCAACATAGTCCTCTTCAATACCTGCAGCATACGTGACAATGCCGACAAGAGGTTCTTCGGGACCCTTGGCCAGCTGAAAAAGAAGAAGATGGCGGAAGGTGAGAATTTCACCGTTTGCGTAACGGGATGCATGATGCAGCAGCAGCACGTGATCGATACGCTGAAACAGAAATACCCATGGGTAGACGTCATCATCGGAACACATAATATACATGAACTGCCTGTACTTCTGGACAATCTCTATAATGAGAAGCAGAAACAGCTGAGCGTTTGGCCTGAAGGCGGAGAGATAGTGGAAGGTCTTCCTTCAAAAAGACTCTATAAGCATAAGGCCTATGTAAACATAACGTTTGGCTGCAACAACTTCTGCACATACTGCATAGTTCCGTATACAAGGGGCAGGGAACGTTCCAGAAGACCTGAAGACATACTTAAAGAGATCTGTGCTCTTTCCAATGACGGTGTAAAGGAAGTAATGCTTCTCGGTCAGAACGTCAACAGCTACCGCGGACAGGGGAATGACGGTGAATGGGATTTTGCGGACCTTGTAAGAGCTGTCAATGACATAGACGGGATCGAAAGGATCAGATTTATGACATCTCATCCAAAGGATCTTTCAGATAAGCTTATCGACTGCTTCAGGGATTGCTCCAAACTCTGCCACTATTTCCATCTTCCGGTCCAGTCCGGAAGCTCTGAAGTCCTGAAAAGGATGAACAGAAAGTATGACAGGGACAGATATCTCGATCTTGTGAGAAAACTCAGAGAGGTCGACCCCGATATGGCGATCTCCACGGACATAATCGTAGGTTTCCCGGGAGAAACTGAAGAACAGTTTGAAGACACTCTCAAACTCTGCAGACAAGTCGGATACGATTCAGCTTTCACTTTCCTGTATTCGATCAGGAAGGGCACACCTGCAGCCGTTATGGATGACCAGATCCCGGAAGAGATCAAACATGAAAGATTCAACAGACTTTGCGACGAGATAAACAGCACTTCTGCGATCAAGAATGCTGCTTACGTAGGAAGAGTCCTCGACGTACTCTGCGACGGACCTTCAAAGAGGAACTCCAGGTCTCTTTCCGGAAGGACAGATACATTCAAACTCGTTAATTTCAAGGGTGATCCCGATCTTCAGGGAAAGATCGTTAAAGTAAGGATCACTTCATCAAACACCTTCAGCCTTGAAGGAGAATTGCTGTAAATTATTTGATTTATGCCAAATATAGCTGAAATACTTAGCAAAATTTCAATACCGGCGATCATATATGTCATCAACTTTGTATTTATCTTCGCAGTCCTGTTTTTGGAGAGAAAATCCTCTGCTGCACGGCTTGCATGGATAATGGTGCTCGCATTCATTCCCATCATCGGCTTCATCTTTTATCTGGTTTTCAATCAGAATCTGTCCAGGATGCACATCAATCATCTTTACGATGACGAATGGGAAGCTTTTCAGACCATGCTGATCAAGCAGATGAACAAGGAAAGCGATGACGATACTTCGGATATGATAAACCCGGCGGCAATAAGCAGAAAGGATATCATCAAACTCAACCAGGTCTACGGTGAGTCGATATATACCGAAGGGAACGAAGCGGAACTGATCACAGACGGAAATGAACTACTTATCAGTATGCTCGATGATATCAGGGCTTCTGAGAAAAGCATTTTTGCCGAGTATTTCATAATAAAGAACGATCTTATCGGTAAAAAGTTTATCAGGGAACTGACTTTTGCAGCCGAAAGAGGGGTAGACGTCAAGCTCCTTATAGATACACAGGGTTCCAGAAGGATAGGAAAACGTGCATTGAAGGATTATCTCAATGCCGGCGGTAAGATAGGCTACTTTTTCCCTCCGATGTTGTTCAGATTCGGGATCAGGATCGGCCTTAACCTGAACTACCGCAACCACAGAAAAATAGTCGTCATCGATGAAAAGATAGGATATACAGGCGGCTATAACATCGCTAACGAATACTGCGACATGGTTCCGAGGTTCGGACACTGGAGAGATTCACACGTAAGGATCCGCGGAGATGCCGTAAAAGAGCTTCTCGGCAGATTCATTCTTGACTGGCGCTTCACCACGAAAGAAATCATGCCCATCCCGACAGATATAGGCACTGACTATATTGGAAATAAGGGAATACAGATCGTTTCCTGCGGACCTGAAGCTCCCAAACAGGAGATAAAGAGGGCTTTTATGAAGATGATAACCACTTCAAAGAAGTCCATATACATACAATCGCCATATTTCGTTCCCGATCAGTCAATGCTCGAATCGCTGAAAATGGCAGCGCAGTCAGGCGTTGATGTAAATGTAATGATACCTTGCAAACCGGATCATATCTTCGTTTACTGGGCAACATATTCGTACGTCGGAGAACTGTTAAGGAGCGGAGGAAAGGTATATATATACGACGGAGGTTTTCTCCACGCCAAGACGATAACAAGCGATGACGAAGTTTCATCCATAGGCTCATGCAACTTTGATATCAGATCTTTCAAACTGAATTTTGAGACCAATGCCTTCATTTTTGACAGTGATTTTGCTCTTAAAATGAAAGAATCTTTCTATGAGGATCTGAAATACAGCCATGAGCTTACCCTCGATGATTACAATCACAGATCGCTTATAATAAAATTTAAAGAAAACATTTCAACTTTAATGACAGAAATATTGTAAAGGAGACAAAATGTTCAGATTCTACGTAGCTCTTTGGGCATCAAAACTAATGCTGGCATTTTATACGCTGATCAAACAGCCCAAAACGGACCTTCCGGGACTTTTGGCATCAAAGATATGCCCGGATTTTCTCAGTTATATCCATAAGCCGGCATTGACGATAACCGTTACCGGTACGAATGGTAAGACGACTACATCCACTCTGATCAATGATTTCCTGAAATCAGCCGGACTTACCACTTCCTTCAATGAATGGGGAGCAAACATGCAGGCCGGCTATTCGGTCAACCTTCTAAGAGGAGTAAATCTTTTCAACAAGCCGAAAGTGGACTGTTCTATACTGGAAGCGGACGAGCTTACTCTTGATGAGAACATGCCCAAGATAAAGCCGGATTACATTCTCGTCACCAACATCTGTAAGGACAGCCTGAGAAGAAACGGACATCCGGAAAACATTTACAACCACATTGAACACACCCTTAGGATCCTCGGGGATAAGACCACTGCAGTTCTGAACGCAAACGACCCCATCTCATCGGAACTCGGAAAGGGCAACAGAAGGATCTATTTCGGAATGGCTGACGCCAGGACGAATCCTTTTGTAAATCTCGGAAAGGATATCGCGATATGCCCGAGATGCGGAGGAAAGATCACTTATGACTACCGTCATTACAGACATATCGGAAAATTCAGATGTGAGAACTGCGATTTCAAGACACCTCATCCTGACTATATGGCGGAATTCACGGATCTGAACGACAGAACGATGACCATTTCAGGACACGAATATCCTCTTATTTCAGACACTATTTTCAATGCATTCAACGTTCTTGCGGCTGTTGCAATACTGAGAGAACTCGGATACAGAGAGAATGAGATCAGTTCCTTCCTTTCAACTCAGAAGGTTACCGATATCAGAGAGACCTGTGTGGAATATAACGGCATCGAATACTATACTTTTGCGGCAAAATCCCAGAACGTGTCCGCAGCTTCAACTGTATTTGAATATATGGCAAAGGAACCCTCTGACAAGGATGTAGTACTCCTTATGGACGAAGTTCAGGATAAGAACCATCCGACTGAGACCCTTTCCTGGCTGTACGAGACCGATTACGAGTTCCTGAACGACCCGAAGATAAAACGCGTTATAGTCGGAGGCCATATGTACCTCAACCACAAGCTCAGGCTGCTTCTCGCGGGAGTTCCTGAAGACAGGATAGTGGCTGTCGAGGACGAAGCGGATATTCCTCTTTATGTCGATCAGTACGGCATTACCAAGGTATACGTTCTTTATGAGACAGACTGCGTAACCAAGGCTCTTAATATGAGAGACAGTATCGTATCATACGTGAAGGAGGGCGGCAGAAAATGAAGATTATAGAATTCCTTTATCCGGAATATACGAACATCTACGGAGAGTCGTACAATCTTGAATATCTCAAGAGATGCAACAAGGAGATCCAGGTTCTTGAGACGCACGTCGGAGATACTCCCAAGTTCATCTACGGTCAGGCAGACATGGTGTACATGGGATGCATGACAGAAGACAAGCAGGAAAAGACGATCGAACTCCTCATGCCTTACAGGAACTATATCATCAATGCCATCCAGAGCGGCATCATCTTCGTAGTTACCGGAAACGCTCTCGAGATATTCGGAACCAAGATAATCGGTGACGAAGTAATGAGCGATGACAAGATCGATATAAGAGGGCTCAGCATCTTTGACTATCAGTCAGTACGACATATGAAACAGAGCAGGCATAATTCACAGTACATCGGAAACTTCGACGGGTTGATCATGCTTGGTCACAGAAGCCAGTACAGCTTCTGCTATGGAGACTTCGACAACTATTTCATAAAGATATATAAGGGCATCGGTATGAATCCCGATACAGACAGAGAGGGAGTCCACGTAAAGAATTTCTTCGGAACTTATTCCCTCGGACCTTATTTCATAATGAATCCGCCCTTTACCAAGTACATACTGAGGCTTTTGGGCCTTAAGGATGACCTGATCTTTGAAAAGGAGATAATGGAGGCTTATCAGTACAGACTTGAAGAATTGAGGAGAACCATATGAACCTTTCATTTTACCTTAAAAAACTGAAGACCCTGGACATGTCCCGCTTTACAGCCTGTGCAAAGCGCGTTTCAGTGATAGTTCACAAGCCCTGGAGACTGGTTCTTGGAGATATCATGTACTGTACTGCGAAGTACGGTTCCGGCTGGGTCGATTATGAGGCTTTTAAAATGTACGATATGAGCCCGAAGGAGAGGGGATACATCCTCACCATCGGAAAAAACAACGAGCTCATCAAAAAATATAACGACAAAAGATACATGCCTTACTTTGAAGACAAGGCCCTCTTCAACAAAAAATTCAATGACTTTGTCAAGCGCGACTGGATCATGATAGGAGAAGGCATGACTTACGGAGATATCGAAGGAACTGCTCTCACAGAAGACGACCGCGTAAAGGGAGCCGGCCTGGAGGAATTCAAAAGATTCCTTTCCGACAAGGAATATATCATGGTCAAGCCTCTCGATGAGAGCTGCGGACATGGCATAGAGAAGATAAAGGTCTCCGAAAGAGATCCCGAAGAACTTTATGATTATCTTCTAAAGTCCGGAAAGCCCCTTTGTGAGGAAGTGGTCATACAGAACGAGACCATGAGCCTCCTCAACACATCTTCCGTAAATACTATCAGAGTCACTACCATGCTGAAAGACGGAGAGGCCAGGATAGTATCCGGCGGCATCAGAATGGGCAGAAACGGGAACGTTGTCGATAACTTCAATTCCGGAGGACTCGGCGTTATTTATGACAGAAAGACCGGTACAGTTATATCTGACGGTTTTGACAGAGCGAGAAACGTATATGAGACCGTGCCGGAATCCGGCATAAGGCTGAAAGGCTTCCAGATCCCTCAGTGGGATGAAATAGTGGCCATGATAAAAGAAGCTGCCAAGGTAGTTCCTCAGGTCGGATATGTCGGATGGGACGTCTGCCTCAGCAGGGATCACGGTCCGCTTCTTATAGAAGGCAACAGCTTCCCCGGTCAGGATAACGCTCAGGAGCCCAGTCTGAACGCTGGCACCTATAAAGCTATACTGGAGGCACTGGCGGAATGACAGACCTCATAAACAAAATAAAACGAATATTCAGGAGCATGGATCCTCTGTTCTGGGTCTTTCTAGCTATCCTTATCGCTGAAAGGCTTCTGAACGGAACGGACAATATAGGGCAGGCTCTTATTGAGAAACTGCTGATGCTTCCCGGTATTATAATCGGAATTACGTTTCATGAAGCAGGCCATGCTTTTGCTTCATACAAACTCGGAGATCCGACACCTAAGGCACAGGGAAGGCTGTCCCTTAACCCTGCGGCGCATATAGATCCGCTGGGCTTCATCTTCCTCTTCGTTGCCGGATTCGGCTGGGGAAGACCTGTCCAGATAAATCCCATGTATTACAAGAATAAAAGAAGAGACGAATTCATCGTCTCTATCGCGGGTGTAACGGTCAACCTGGTGATCGCACTGATATTCTCTTTCATTGTAAAGGGTCTTGCAGGTATATACGACTATAACACCGGAAAGACCGCGCTGTACTATCTGGCAATGATGTGCACCTACGTTGTCTTCATCAACCTGGTGCTGATGGTGTTCAACCTGATTCCCTGTCCTCCGCTTGACGGATGGGGGATACTGACTCAGATCTTTGACCTGAGAAAGTACAGCTGGTGGTATCCCGTATACAGCAGAGGTTCACTGATACTGATGGCGCTTATAATATTCAACGTGACAGATATCGTTCTTTCGCCTATAGTTACCAAACTGTATCAGCTGTTCCTGCTTTAGATACCTGACCTGATCCTGAGCATTGAGCGGAAGGCATGGATCTGGGCAGCCTCTTCACCCTGAGCTACGTTTCTGGTCCTGAAGGCATCGAAGATAGCTTTGTACTCATTGCGGATTATCTCAGGATAGTTGATGGGGTATCTGGTAAGCTTCATCGTATGCTCTATTATGAAATCGTACTTAAGAAGAGAGTGCTCGATCTCGGCGTTCTTAGATGCGTTATAGATGACAGCGTCGAAACCTCTGGCAAATCTTTCGAGTTTAGGGATGTCGCCTGTAGGATAATAGAATTCGATGAAACCGTATACCTCCTGAAGTATGTCCATTTCATCCACGGTGATCCTCTCAAGCGCCCAGCGCACCGCCTGCGGATAGAGGAGGTTCTTCATGGAAAGGATGTCGTCGAGCATCCGGTTGTCTATATCAGCTACGAATGCGCCTCTGTTGGGTATCAGTTCCACATAGCCGTCAGCTGCAAGTTGATTTATAACTTCTCTGAGAGGAGGTCTGGAAAGCGAATACTGTTCACACAGTTTCTGCTCGATAAGCCTCTGACCGGGCTTGAGCTCACGGCTCAGAATGGCAGCCTTTATCTGTTCCCGTGCTTTTTCAGCAGGGGTATGGCTGTCGGAATAATCGTTATTTAAAAAGTCGATATTTAACATTTAAAACTCCTTAAATTTAAAATCGTATACAATTTTAACATTTTATTAAACTAAAAACAATGAAAAATGATGATATAATAAAAGTGCTGGACATCCTGGAAGACACTTATCCCGAAGCGGAATGCGCGCTTGATCATAAGAATGTTTTTGAACTTCTGGTATGCGTAGTGCTTTCAGCGCAGACAACTGACAAATCAGTAAACAGGATCTCTCCTGAACTGTTTTCAAAGTATCCAGACGCAAAAGCACTTTCAGAAGCGGATCAGGCCGACGTGGAGGAGATCCTTCATTCCATAGGTATGTACCGCACAAAGGCCAAAAACATCATCAGCCTTGCAAAAGAACTTGTTATAAGGTATCATGGCATAGTTCCGAATACTTACGAAGAACTTGTAGAACTGCCCGGAGTAGGGCGTAAAACGGCAAACGTGGTGCTTTCAGTAGGCTTCGGAGTCCAGAGGATAGCAGTCGACACTCATGTTTTCAGGGTCGCGAACCGAATAGGACTTGTCAGCGAAAAGGACGTTCTTAAGACGGAGCTGTCACTTATGGACTGCATTCCCGAAGACAGATGGTCGAAAACACATCACAGCCTGATATTTCACGGCCGCAGCATCTGCGATGCCCGTAAACCGAAATGTAAGGAATGCCCGATAGCAGATATCTGCCAATGGGATCAAAAGAATATATGACACGAAAGGATCAGACATGAAGAAATTAAGAACCGGCATACTTGGAGCTACCGGAATGGTAGGGCAGAGATTTATCACTTTACTTGCGGATCATCCCTGGTTTGAACTTACAACCCTTGCAGCAAGTCCCAGATCAGAAGGTCTTACATATGAACAGGCAGTCGAAGGAAGATGGAAAATGGATGTTCCCATCCCTGAAAAGGTCCGCGGTATGAAGGTCATGAACGTTAACGACGTCGAAAAGGTCGCAGAGACAGTGGACTTCGTTTTCAGCGCTGTTGACATGAAAAAGGAAGAGATCAAAGCGATAGAGGAGGCATATGCCAAAACAGAGACTCCCGTTGTTTCAAACAATTCCGCTCACAGATGGACTCCGGACGTACCCATGGTCATCCCCGAGATCAACAGCGACCACTATAAGATCATAGACGAGCAGAAAAAGAGACTCGGCACCAAAAACGGTTTTATCGCAGTTAAACCCAACTGCTCCATACAGTCATACGTTCCCGCTCTGGAAGCATGGATGCCCTGGGAACCCTATGAAGCAGTGATCACCACATATCAGGCTATTTCCGGAGCAGGAAAGGATTTCAAGTCCTGGCCTGAAATGGTTGAAAACCTTATTCCCTATATCGGAGGAGAGGAAGCAAAGTCAGAAGACGAGCCTCTTAAGATCTGGGGACATATCGAAAACGGAGAGATCGTAAAGGGCGATCAGATAAACATCACATGTCAGTGTCTGAGAGTTCCTGTCCTTAACGGTCATACTGCGGCTTGCTTCGTCAAGTTCAGAAAGAAAGCCACCAAGGAAGAACTTATAAAAGCTCTTGAGGAATACAAAGGCTTCCCTCAGGAAAACGATCTTCCCATGGCACCCGCTCAGTTCATAAAATACTTTGAGGAAGATGACCGTCCTCAGGTCAAACTCGATGTGGACAGAGACAAGGGAATGGGTATTTCCATCGGCAGATTAAGGGAAGATAAGATTTACGACTGGAAGTTCATAGGACTTTCACATAATACATTAAGAGGAGCTGCAGGAGGCGGAGTACTCGGCGCAGAGACTCTTTACAAAATGGGATATATAAAGGAGAAATAATTAAATGACTTATTTACAGGCAGTTATTCTGGGCCTCGTTCAGGGTCTGGCAGAATTCTTACCGATATCTTCATCAGGACATCTTGCTATACTCGAGAACTTTTTCGGAATAAAAGAAGACAGCATTCTTTTCTTTGCAGTAATGCTTCACTTTGGTACGCTGCTTTCTGTCTTTGTTGTATTTTGGAAGGATATCGTAGAACTTTTCAAGGAACTTATCCTTACTATCAAGGATCTTATCGGTCACAAGGGACTTCGTCTCGATGAAAGACCGATCAGAAAACTCGGTGTCATGATAATAGTTTCATGCATCCCCACCGCTATCATAGGTTTCGCTTTCGGAGACATCTTCGAAGGCATATATTCAAAACCTGTACTTATCGGCGTTATGTTCATCATAACCGGTCTGCTGCTTCTTGCAGCTGAGACCTGGGGCGGCGGAAACAGAAATATCAACAACCTTAACTACAGAAATTCCATATTCATCGGTATCGTGCAGGGACTTGCGATCATCCCCGGTATTTCCAGATCCGGATCGACATTATTCGCATCACTTCTCTGCAAGCTGGACAGGGAATTCGCTGTAAAGTTCGTCTTCCTTATTTCAATACCTACTATACTCGGTTCATTCATTCTGGAACTCCCCGACGGACTTAAGGAAGGAGTCACAGGACAGATGTGGGGACCTGTCATCGTGGGTATGTTAGTAGCCTTTTTAAGCGGACTGTTTGCAGTCAAGGTAATGCTTAAAGTGGTTGCCAATAAGAAGCTGAAATATTTCTCAATCTATTTATTCGTCCTTGCAGCTGCAGTAATTATTTATTCGATCATAAACAATTAGTTTATTTTGGATAAGAGGTAATCTAATGGCTCAGGCTAAAAATAAAAACACTAAAACTAAAAAGACAACGGGCACAGAGTCAAAGGCTCGCCAGAAGGCCAGAGAGATACAGGAACAAAGGCGTGCTGACAAGCGTGTAGTGGATGAGATCTGGGCGATCATAACCATCGCCATAGGAATCTTTTTTGCAGTAAGTATCTTCACAGGGGGCGCAGGTCAGCTGGGAAGCATCCTTAAACACGGTATGGAGGGTATTTTTGGCCATATAGCTGAAGTTTTGCCGTTTATTCTCATAATTTTCGGCATTTTACTGTTTGCAAAGGCCACGTCACATTTCAATCTCAGGACCGGTCTGCTTTTCCTTCTGCTGCTGGTGATGATCTGCTCAGCATGGTCTATACACTTTGTAGACCCCACTGACACTTCGATCTCATTCTCCGACATAAAAGGATTTTATGAATCAGGCAAGGATCTCACCTCAGGCGGTGTGATAGGCATGATCATAGCATCTCTTCTTGTAAAATGGCTGGGAGAGGCAGGAAGCTATATTTTCACCATAGCGGCTATAGTCATCTGTCTTCTTCTGATCATAAACACGCCGATCTCAAGAGGACTCAGCAAGATCTCCGAGAAAGTGGAAGAACACAAGCTCAGTAAGGAATACGCTCATCTCGACGAGGAACCCGGCGGACAGATGGAGATGGCAGCCGTCAATAAGGAATGGCCTGTCATAAGGAAGCCTTCCGCGGATGAAGTCAGACAGCAGGCTCTTATGGAAAAGGGCGTTCCTTCCGGAAAGGAAGAAAACTACGTAGCGCCTTCAGACCTCTTCAAGTCAAAAGATACTTCCAACAGAGTTCTTCAGTACATGAACGATGACAGTCTTTTTGAGCGTACCGAATCAGGTTCTGTAGGTCTTGAAGAGAACTCCGTACCTCAGGCAGGTTACGGTCTCGAAGGAGGCACACCTGTTAAACCGGCAAGGACCGAGAAGAGGGGACTGTCAGTCAAGCAGTTTGAAAACTCTGCTGTATCCGATACAGAAAAGGCAGAAGTATCTGCTAAACCCGCAGATCCGGACAAAGAAGTCGTTAAAAAGATCAGCGATAAGGAAGCAGGGGAGGCCATGCCTTCCGCAAGCGAGATAAACAAGGCCAAAGCTCCCAAGAAATATAAGATGCCTCCCATCAATCTTCTTGACAGGCCTGTTCAGGCCAACAGGGAATCAGCCGGTACGCTTGAGGCAAAAGCTCTCAAGCTCGAAGATACGCTGAAATCCTTCAACGTTGACGCATCAGTCGTTCAGGTGACCCAGGGTCCTACTGTAACCAGATATGAGATCCAGCCTGCAGTCGGCGTCAAGGTTTCAAAGATAGTAAACCTGGCTGATGATATCGCTCTTAACTTAAGGGCCAAGAGCATAAGGATCGAAGCACCTATTCCCGGAAAGGCTGCTATCGGAGTTGAGATCGAAAACGAGAAGTCAACGCCGGTCGCTATCAGGGAGATCATCGATTCAAACAACTTCAAAAACGCCAAATCAAAGATATCTTTTGCTGTTGGTAAGGATATATCCGGTGATGCGATAGTAGCAAATCTTAAGGATATGCCTCATATGCTAATCGCAGGCTCCACCGGTTCCGGTAAGTCTGTCTGCATCAACTCCATCCTGATATCCCTTCTTTACAAGGCTACACCGGATGAGGTCAAGCTCATACTTATCGACCCTAAGGTAGTAGAACTCAGCAACTATAACGGTATACCTCATCTTCTGATACCTGTAGTAACTGATCCTACCAAAGCAGCAGCTGCTCTCAACTGGGCTGTTGCCGAAATGGAGGAAAGATACAACAAGTTCCATATAGAAGGCGCAAAGGATCTCGCTTCATATAACGATCTGGTCACGATGAACGGAGAACCCGACAAGGTGCTTCCTCAGATCGTAATAGTTATCGACGAGCTGGCTGACCTCATGATGGCAGCGTCATCACAGGTCCAGGATTCCATCTGCAGGATCGCTCAGAAGGCAAGGGCTGCCGGCATGCATCTTATCGTTGCGACCCAGAGACCTTCGGTAGACGTTATCACAGGTGTAATCAAGGCAAATATCCCTTCAAGAATTGCTTTTGCGGTTTCTTCGCACGTAGACTCTCAGACTATCCTTGATGAAAAGGGAGCTGAAAAACTGGTAGGAAAGGGCGATATGCTCTTCAGACCCATGGGTCAGGGTGAACCCACCAGAATACAGGGATGCTTCGTTTCAGACAGAGAAGTCAATTCCGTTATCGACTACGTCAAGTCTCAGGTGGAAGGCCAGGCGCCTGATACCAAACAGGCTGAGATACTTGCCAGGATCGAAAGATCGGACGCTAACGGATCATCTTCAAAGGAACAGTCAAACGGCGGCGATGAGCTCCTTATGGACGCCATAGAGCTCGTTATCGACTCCGGCAAGGCTTCAGTATCCATGCTCCAGAGAAGGTTCAGGATAGGCTATAACCGTGCCGCACGTATCGTGGATATCATGGAAGAAATGGGAGTTGTAGGACCTCAGGATGGTTCCAGCCCCAGACAGGTCATCATGACAAGAGAGGAATTCGAAGAACTTCAGAATTCCCAGGATCAAGAGAACGAACAGGAGATGCTGTTTTGATGAAAGTATATTTTGAAACGCTCGGGTGTCCCAAGAATTTCAATGACACCCAGGCGGCAGAAGCTTTTCTGATAAAAGAGGGCTTTGAGATAGCAGATTCCCCGGAAGAAGCCGATCATATCATTGTCAACACCTGCGGTTTCATAAATGACGCCAAGAAGGAATCCATAGACAAGATCTTTGAAATGGCTGAATTGAAGGATCAGGGTAAAACTCTCACCGTTTCAGGCTGTCTCTCTCAGAGGTACGCTTCGGAACTGACAGAGGAGATGCCTGAAGTCGATCTGTTCATAGGTGTCAATGATTACGAAAGGCTTCCCGGACTTCTTAAAGAGCTGGCAGGAGGCAGACTGGCTGACAGAAATTCCGGTTCGGACAGCT
The DNA here is from genome assembly GCA_902780845.1 of uncultured Eubacteriales bacterium. GTDB lineage: Bacteria > Bacillota > Clostridia > Peptostreptococcales > Anaerovoracaceae > RUG754. The sequence goes on along the minus strand of CACZGZ010000004.1, from coordinate 28,645 downwards.
GTGCTTATGCATCACAGCTTCCGCTTCTTGAAAGAAATATAGAAAAAGGCTCTTATTCAGCCACTCTCAGAATAGCCGAAGGCTGCGACAACTGCTGTGCTTATTGCGTAATACCTTCAATAAGGGGCGGATACCGCTCCAAGTCCATGGAGGACGTGGTCTCTGAAGCTGAGACGCTTGCTGAAAAGGGTATCAAAGAGATCATTCTCATAGCCCAGGATGTTACGAATTACGGCATAGATCTCTATGGCAGGTTCATGCTTCCCGAGCTTCTTCGAAAACTTGTCACAGTCGACGGTATCCGATGGATCAGGCTCATGTACTGTTACGAGGACAGGATCACTGACGAACTCATAGAAGTAATGGCTGAAGAACCCAAGATCTGCCATTACATCGATGTTCCGATCCAGCATTCCTCTGATCACACTCTTAAGGAAATGAAGAGACGCTCCACAGGAGCATCCATCAGAAATACCATCTCCAGACTGAGAGACGCAATGCCTGATATAGCTATAAGGACCACACTTATAGTCGGTTTCCCCGGTGAGACTGAAGATGATTTCGATGATCTTCTGGAATTCGTGGAAGAAGAGAGATTCCAGAGGCTCGGAGTATTCGCTTACTCACAGGAGGAGGGCACTCCTGCGGGAGACAGGGAGGATCAGATCCCTGAAGATATCAAGGAAATGCGTCTTGATCAGATAATGAGGACGCAGCTCGATATAAGTTATCAGCACAATCAGGAACTTGTCGGTTCCGTGCTGGAAGTGCTGGTTGAAGCTGAAGACGAAGACGGAAGCTATATAGGAAGAAGCAGATATGATGCTCCTGAGATCGACAATTCCGTTATCTTTACTTCAGCCCGTGATCTTGAACCGGGTGATATTGTAAACGTATATATTGACGACGCTTTCGACTACGACCTTGCAGGTCATGAAACGGAGGTATAAGAAATATGAATCTTCCTAACAAACTCACCATTGCGAGAATCATAGCAGTGCCGTTCTTTATCGCTGCTTATTATCTTGAATGGCATCTAGTGGCTTTCATTATTTTCGTTGCTGCATCTTTTACCGATATGCTGGACGGAAAGATCGCAAGAAAGTACAACCTGGTAACGAACTTCGGAAAGATCATGGATCCGCTGGCTGACAAAGTTCTCGTTTACTCTGCATTCTGCCTCATGGTTCCCGATCCGGTCCCCGGCTGGATGCTTATAATCATACTTGCAAGAGAATTTCTGGTTGCCGGAGTAAGAACTGTCGCAGCTTCTGAAGGCATAGTCATCGCTGCAGCAATGAGCGGCAAGATCAAGACGGTCCTCCAGATGATCGCTGTATGCATGCTCCTTATAGCTCCCGTCATCGATGCAGCCTGGTTCCTGACCCTTTCAAAGGTGGTTCTCTGGGCAGCGCTTGTGATGACTGTGGTAAGCGGCGTTCAGTACGTAGTGGATAACAAACAGGTATTTTCAAAATAACAAGAGGAAAAGATGAAAACAGCTTTACTTACAGTAGGCACAGAGATACTCTTCGGTCAGGTAGTGAACACCAACGCTGCATATCTTTCCGAGAACCTTCAGAACCTCGGGTATGACGTCATGTATCACTACACTGTAGGCGACAATCCGGGACGTCTCAAGGAACTGCTGGATTTCGCATATCACGACTGTGACCTTATAATAACGACAGGCGGTCTGGGACCTACGCAGGACGATCTTACAAAGGAGATCATTTCCGAATATTTCGGTGAAAAACTCGTTGAGTATCCGGATCAGCTTGAAATACTGAAGAATCATTTTAAGAATTCTAAATACAAATGGACTGAAAACAACAGGAAGCAGGCATGGTTCCCTGAAAACAACTGCAGGATACTGCCGAATCCTCACGGCACCGCACCGGGCTTCATGATCTCAAAGAACGGAAAGCATATAGCAGCTCTTCCCGGACCTCCCAGAGAAATGAAGGAGATGTTCGAGAATCAGCTCAAGCCGGTCCTTGAAGAACACAGGGACAGCGTGATCTATTACAGGATAATCAGAACGATCAATCTCGGTGAGTCAAGGATGGAGACGATCCTTCTCCCTCTTATAGACGGTCAGACTGATCCCACCATCGCGACCTATGCCAAGGAAGGGGAGTGCAGCTTAAGAGTAACATCCAAGCGTCCCACATATGAGGAAGCAAAGGCTGCCTGCGAAGAAATGATCGGTAAGGTGAATGAACTCATAGGAGATTTCATTTACAGTTATGATGACGAAGATCTCCTCGACGTGGTGGGAAAGACGCTTATAGAAAAAAATATAACCATATCCTGCGCAGAAAGCTGCACAGGCGGTGGCTTTGCGAAAGCTCTTACTGACGTTCCGGGCATCTCCGCGGTATTTGAAAGAGGTCTTGTCACATATAACTGGAAAGCAAAACAGGATGAATTGGGAGTTTCACTTGAGACTCTTGAGAAATACACTGCCGAATCAGAGGAAGTTGCCTATGAGATGGTCACCGGCCTCAAAGAAAAGACAGGTTCAGATCTCTGCATAGCCATCACCGGCGTTGCAGGACCTGAGGATATAGATCCTGAAAGACCTGCAGGACTTGCATATATAGGGATCACATATAACGGAGAGACCAGGGTTTCAAAGGTATGGCACAGGAATAACGGCCGCTTCTGGAACAGGAACTTCTTCGTTTTAAGAATGCTGAATGAGGTATATCAATCAATAAAATGACAATATCTGATGAAAAAATAAAAGTACTTGAAGAGATCGGTCTCATAGCTATGGATCTCGACAGAACGCTTCTTTCATCATCAGGGCTTACAGAATATTCGAAAGATTGTCTTGAAGAAGCCATAAGAAAAGGATTCCAGGTGGTGGCAGCCACGGGAAGGCCTTTTTCAGCTCTTCCTGAAAGCGTTTTGGGAATAAAAGGCCTGGATTACGTCATCTGCTCGAACGGGGCTCATATCGTCGATCTGAGTACAGGAGCATTTATCTACTCCGACTATCTTTCTTCCGCTGCATCCGGTTGGTGCAGGGACTCTTTCAGATCGCTGGGATTCCCTGTGGAAGTCTTTTCCGAAGGGAAAGCCTATACCTGCAGGGAAAGATATGAAAGATGCAGGGCAGGAGTTGGTGTCGTAGAAGGGGCGGAATACGTGCTTCGCACCAGGATACCCGTCGACGATATCTGGGACGTGTGGAACGAACACATCGATAAGATAGAAAACATAAACATTATTTTTGATGACAGAGAAGATAAGCTGAAGGTCTGGGATTATCTCAGATCTCAGGAAAAGCCCATCGGCTTTACCGTCACTTCCTCCACCTCATATAACCTTGAGATAGGAGGGGCTGACACATCCAAGGCTCATGCCTTAAGTGAATTCGCAGCGATATCCGGCATGCCTCTTGAGAGAGTGATGAGCTTCGGAGACAGCCCGAACGACATCGCAATGCTTAAGGAATCGGGCTTCGGCGTAGCGGTGGAGAACGCTCTTCCCGAAGTGAAGGCTGCAGCTGATTATATCACCGCATCCTGCGATAACGAAGGCGTTGCCAAAGCAATAAGAACTTTGCTTTTTAAAGAAAAGATATAATTGATCACATTACAGAAAGGACTAATCATGAACGTAGTATGTTTGGACATGGAAGGCGTACTTGTGCCTGAGATATGGATCGCTTTTTCAGAAGAGACCGGTATCCCGGAGCTCAGAAGGACAACAAGGGACGAACCCGATTATGACAAGCTCATGAAATACAGGCTTGAAATACTTAAGGAACACGGCCTCGGCCTCAAGGAGATCCAGGAGACCATTGGAAAGATCGATCCCATGCCCGGCGCAAAGGAATTCATGGACAGACTGAGAGATACAACACAGGTGATAATCCTGAGCGATACCTTCACACAGTTTGCCGCTCCTCTAATGAAGAAACTCGGCATGCCCACCATCTTCTGCAATGAACTTACGGTAGGGGAGAACGGTGAGATCACCGGCTACGTGATGAGATGCGAACAGTCCAAGCTTACTACAGTCAAGTGCCTTCAGGCCATGGGCTTCGATACGATAGCAGCAGGCGACAGCTTCAATGACCTCGGCATGATAAAGGCATCAAAAGCCGGATTCCTTTTCAGAACTACCGAACAGCTGAAGAAGGACTATCCGGAATATAAGGCTCTTGAAACATATGACGAGCTTTATGATGAGATCGTTAAAGCGCTTTAAAAAAGGCTTTATATATTACCGTTTTATCCAAAAATAATCCTTGACCGGAACGCGAAACTATAGTATTATTGAATAAAGAACAAATGTTCGATAAGGAGAACGAAATGGCAGTAAACAATAAAACAACAGAAAAGGATAAGGCTCTTGAAGCCGCATTATCTCAGATACATAAGCAGTTCGGTAAAGGATCCATCATGAAGCTGGGCGACGATACCCAGATGAACGTAGAAGCTATTTCCACAGGTTCCATAAGCCTTGATATGGCTACCGGAATAGGCGGAGTACCCAAGGGAAGGATCATAGAGATCTACGGACCTGAATCATCAGGTAAGACGACTCTTGCACTTCACGTAGTAGCTGAATCACAGAAGCAGGGCGGAAGAGCAGCATTCATCGATGCTGAGCACGCACTTGATCCCGTATACGCCAAGAACCTCGGTGTAGACGTGGATGAACTTCTGGTATCACAGCCGGATACCGGTGAGCAGGCTCTTGAGATCTGCGATATGCTGGCAAGGTCCGGAGCTCTTGACGTTATAGTCATAGACTCCGTTGCAGCCCTGGTTCCCAGAGCTGAGATCGAGGGAGATATGGGAGACTCCCACGTAGGACTTCACGCCAGACTCATGTCACAGGCTCTCCGTAAGATCACTGGAACCGTCAATAAGACAAACACCTGCGTCATCTTCATCAACCAGCTCCGTGAGAAGGTTGGCATCATGTTCGGAAACCCCGAAGTGACCACAGGAGGAAGAGCTCTTAAGTTCTATGCTTCCATGAGGATCGACGTCAGAAGGATCGAATCCCTCAAGGTCGGCGATAACGTAGTCGGCAACCGCACCAGAGCCAAGATAGTCAAGAACAAGGTAGCTCCTCCTTTCAAGCAGGCTGAATTCGACATCATGTACGGCAAGGGCATTTCCAAGGCAGGAGACCTTCTGGACTGCGCAGCATCTGCCGGCATAATCGAAAAGGCAGGTTCATGGTACAGCTTCGAGGGAGAACGAATCGGCCAGGGCAGGGAGAACGTTAAGGAATATCTCTCACAGCATCCTGAAGTAATGGACAAGGTCGAGAAACTCTTGCTCGATTCCCTTAAGCCTAAGGAAGACAAGCCCGAAGAGAAGAAGGATGACATAACGCAGAAGGAGATCGACGAGATCATGGATATCTTCGTCGATGAAGACGGCGTGATTTTCGAAAAATAGTTATGGAAACAGGGAGCGGCTCCTGACCGGGCCGCTCTTTTGCTTAATACAGGCCCTCAGAGGCTGTAATTTGCGTTTTAAGGGCTTTATCTCCATTATTTGTAAAGTTACACGTTATTATCATCAGAAGCCTTGAAAAACCTTGTTTTTTCTGATGTTATTTGTTAAAAAAGTCCTTGACAATCAAGGATTTCTTTGCTATTATGCAATAGTTGAGCCGCGCAGACACGGTTGTTTTTAAGTGCTTTGAAATAAATCGAAGCCACCGTCAATGGCGAGACTGGATAGAGGAGGAAATATTTAAAATGTACGCAATTATCGAAACAGGCGGAAAGCAGTACAGAGTTCAGCAGGGCGACGTTATCTGCGTTGAGAAATTAGGCGCAGCAGTTGGTGAAACAGTTTGCTTTGATCACGTACTCGTACTCGGCGAAGGTGAGGGTATCCAGGTTGGTACTCCTTACGTAGGCACAGCTGTAGAAGGCAAAGTAGTTGAAGAAGGAAAGGGCAAGAAAGTCATCATCTTCAAGTACAAGGCTAAGAAGGACTACAGAAAGAAACAGGGACACAGACAGCCCTATACAATGGTTGAGATCATGGCATGTCCTGGCGGTTG
>CACZGZ010000004.1:0-22572 GCA_902780845.1 uncultured Eubacteriales bacterium | reverse complement strand
GCTGAAGCTCCCGCTGCAGAAGCAAAGGAGATCAAGGTATCCGCTTCCATGAAGAAAGATGAACTTATCGCTGTAGCTAAAGCTAACAATATCGAAGTAGATGAGAAGGCTACCAAGGCTGTTATCATCGAAACTATCGAAGCTGCTTTAAAGTAATTACTGATTAGGTTAAGGAGGTACACTAATGGCAAGTAAAAAAGGTGTAGGTAGCTCTAAGAACGGTCGTGACTCTGAGTCGAAGCGTCTTGGATTAAAAGCCGGTGACGGTCAGTATGTAACCGCTGGCAGCATCATCGTAAGACAGAGAGGAACCAAGTTCCATCCCGGTAACAACGTAGGTATCGGCGGAGACGATACATTATTTGCTAAGATCGACGGCGCAGTCAAATTCGAAAGAAAAGACAAGACCAGAAAGCAGGTAAGCGTTTACCCTAAGGAAGCTTAATTTGAGTTACAGGCCCTGTACGTAATGTATGGGGCTGATTTTTTGTTATCAAGAGGAAATAACAATGTTTGTTGACAGAGCGAAGATCCATATAAGATCCGGTAAGGGCGGAAACGGCGCTGTAACCTTCAGACGCGACCCCTATGTTCCGAACGGAGGTCCGGACGGAGGAGACGGAGGCAAGGGCGGAAGCATCATCTTCAAGGCTGACCGCAACTTAAGGACTCTTATGGATTTCAAGTACAAGAGAAAATATGAAGCTGAGTCCGGTCAGAACGGCATGAGCAGGAACAAGTTCGGCAAGGACGGTCAGGACCTGATAATCAAAGTTCCCATGGGAACAGTTGTTATCGACCAGGAATCAGGCCGTATCATGAAAGACCTTGTGGAAGACGGCGATTCTTTCGTTGCTGCCAAGGGCGGCAAAGGAGGACGCGGAAACGTACACTTCAAGAGTTCCATCCGTCAGGCTCCCAACTTCGCAGAAGCAGGAGGAGAGGCCAAGGAAAGGGACGTCATCCTGGAACTCAAGCTTATAGCCGATGTAGGTCTCGTAGGTTTCCCCAACGTAGGAAAGTCCTCGCTTCTCAAGGAGGCCACAAAGGCCAACCCCAAGATCGCAAACTATCATTTCACGACGATCGATCCTAATCTCGGAGTAGTTTCCTTATACGATGAGAACTTCGTTATGGCAGATATCGCAGGTATCATCGAAGGTGCTTCCGAAGGTGCCGGAATGGGATTCAGATTCCTGAAGCATATAGAGAGAACCAAAGTCCTCATCCACGTTGTGGATGTTTCAGGCTCTGAAGGAAGGGATCCCAGAGACGATTTCGACAAGATCAATGCCGAACTTGAAGCTTATTCCCCCAAGATATTAAGAAAGCCTCAGATCGTCGCAGCAAATAAGATCGACGAACTGGAGGACGGGGAGAACGATCCCGGATATCTTGAATTCAAGGAATATGTGAATGCCAAGGGCTACGACTGCTATCCCATGGCAGCACCTCTCGATATCGGAGTAAAGGAAGTCCTTACAGCAGCTCTTCATGAACTTCAGGAGATCGCCAAGAATCCTCCTGTGGAATACGATGAGCCCGAATACTTTGACTTTGAAAGAGAAGAAAACGATCCTGACTGGAACAAGATCGAATGCGGATATGACGAGGAAGCCGATGTATATACGCTTTCGGGCAAACAGCTCACCAAGATCTTCAATTCCACAAACTTCTTCGATATGGGATCTCTCAGATATCTCTATAAATATATCGAGAAGAACGGCGCCATCGAAAGACTCAAGGAACTGGGTCTTCAGGAAGGCGACACCATAAGGATAAACGATTACGAAATGGAATTCTGGGATGAGTACTGATATCAGAAAACAACTTGATAAACTCTTAAAAAGGGTAGAAAAACCCGGTAGATATATAGGGGGAGAAGTTAATTCAGTACTTAAGGATACGGATAAGGCTGATGTTAACTTCTGCTTCTGTTTTCCTGATATCTATGAGATAGGTATGTCATATCTCGGCCTTCAGATAATCTACAAGGTACTGAACGACATGCCGAATGTGTATTGCCAGAGAGCTTTCCAACCCCAGACGGATATGGAGGAACTCATGAGGGAAGAGGGGATCCCCCTGTTTTCCCTTGAAAGCAAGACTCCTCTCAGGGAAATGGATATGGTGGGTTTCACCCTCCAGTACGAAATGTCCTTCACTACTGTCCTCAACATGATAGATCTGGCAGGGATCCCCATGTTCGCAAGGGACAGGGGAGAGGATATGCCTCTTATAGTCTGCGGCGGACCCTGCGCATATAATCCGGAACCTTTATGGGAATTTGCGGACGCATTTCTCATAGGCGACGGAGAGGAACTCCTTCCGAAATTCATGGATCTCTATGCAGATATGAAGAAAAGAGGAGCCACCAAAGAGGAGTTCCTGAAAGAAGCCGTAAAACTTCAGGGAGTATATGTTCCTGCCTTCTATGAAGTTAAGTATAATGAAGATGGAACCATATCAGAATTATGTAAACTATATGAAGGCGCTCCTGATAAAGTAAAGCGCGCGATCCTTCCGTCCGTTCAGGATTCAGCATTTCCGGTCGATCCTATAATCCCGATGGTGGAAGCTGTTCACGACAGGGCTGTAGTCGAAACATTCAGGGGATGCACCAGAGGCTGCCGCTTCTGTCAGGCCGGAATGATCTACAGGCCGGTCAGGGAAAGGACCAGAGACAGGGTAATAGATCTCGCTGTTCAGCAGCTTAAGAATACAGGTCACGAGGAGCTTTCTCTTCTCAGTTTATCCTCTTCAGACCATACTCAGTTTGAAGATATGGCGCTTGACCTTGTAGATATAACCAAGGCTCACCAGGTATCACTGTCACTTCCGTCCCTTCGTATGGATAAGTTCGCTTTCAACGTCCTTCAGAGGATACAGGAATACAAGAAGAGCGGGCTCACTTACGCTCCGGAAGCGGGTACCCAGAGGCTGAGAGACGTTATAAACAAGGGCGTGACCGAAAACGATATCTATACTTCCGTCAGGCAGGCTCTTGAACTCGGCTGGACGCATATCAAGCTCTATTTCATGATCGGTCTTCCCACTGAAACATATGAAGATCTTGACGGGATAGTAGAGATAGCCAATAATATCAAAAGCATGAACTTCGAGATAAACGGAAAAAAGTCAGGCAGATTCAAGCTTACTGTTTCTGTTTCAAACTTCGTTCCGAAAGCAGACACTCCTTTCCAGTGGGAACCTCAGGATACTGCAGAAGAATTCAGGAAGAAGCATGTATATCTGGCTGAAAGATTAAGATCAAAGCATATAGTCTTCAACTATCACGATAATGAGACCTCTTCATATGAAGCGGTATTTGCAAGAGGGGACAGAAGGACCTCAAAGCTTCTTTATAAGGCATGGGAACTGGGCTGCAAGCTTGACGGCTGGTCTGAGCACTACAGACCCGATCTCTGGGACAGGGCTTTTGAAGAGAGCGGAGTGGACAGAGATTTCTACACAACGAGAAAGCGGTCATTTGAAGAGATCCTTCCCTGGGATATCATAGATTGCTGTGTATCCAAGGAATTCTTTAAAAGAGAAGCTCTTAAAGCTTATGGAGAAGAGATAACTCCCGACTGCAGATACGGCTGTGCCGGCTGCGGCATAAACAGGGACGTGAAGTGCGAGAAGGGAGGTATATATAATGCCCAGATACGTAATTGAATTCGAGAAAGGCGGATATACCAAATACATCTCACATCTTGATCTTCTCAGGGTATTCAAGAGGATATTCAAGGTTACCGGACTCGATGTCAGGTATTCCCAGGGCTACAATCCGCATCCCAAGATGGGATTTGCACAGCCTTTGTCACTTGGATATTCCTCTGTAAACGAATATCTTGAGTTCGAGACGGTCACAGCACACGATACAGGAGAAATGAGAAACGTCATACAGAAAAACCTTCCGCATGACGTGATAATAAGGGATCTCTTCGAATTCGAGTCTGAAGCGAAGTCACTGGCTGCTGAAGCTGATGCCTGCGAATACGTTATAAGTCTTCCGTATGAAGGTACAGAAGATTCATTCAATGAACTTTTCGCTTCCTACATGGCTCAGGATCATATCAGAGCCATGAAAAAGATGAAGAAGACGAAGACTATGGAAGAAGTCGAGATCAAAGACAAGATCCGCTCCTGGAAGGTATATAAAGACGGAGACCTTGCATACATTGACTGTATACTGGACTCTGGAAGTCATTCAAACCTGAGTCCGGAGCTCGTCATAAAAAGTTTTTTGGATTTTTCTCAGCTGCCTCTTAAACGATGGGACGTTGAAGTTCAAAGGACTCAGCAGTTTTTTACAGATCGTATACAATTCCGGCATATTGACAACTCCCTCTGATTTCACTACAATACGTGATACTCAGGGGGGTATTTTATATGTTGAATTTTACTTTTGATCTCAACAGGATCAGACAATTCTATGAAAATAATGAAAAGACGGTCAGGATGGCGGCCCTTGCTTTAATAGTGGGGCTTTCCATCCTGTTTTTTTGGATCCACGGTGACAGCAGGACTCATACAATAAGCGAGACATCAGATGCAGGATCGGGATCTGAAACCGAAATATCCGAATCATCGGTCACTGATGATCAGTCTGAAGTATCCGATGACGGATCAGATATCATTACAGCTGCTTTTGTTGATATAAGCGGAGAAGTGAACAAACCCGGAGTATATAAAGTGGACACTGAAACCAGACTGTTCGAGGTCATAGAACTTGCAGGAGGGCTTACCGATCAGGCGGATCCGAACAGCCTGAACCGTGCGGAAAGGGTATGGGATGGGCAGAAGGTGGTAGTACTTTCATATGAAGATGCTGAAAGCGCTTCCTCTTCATCCTCATCATCTTCCGTATATTCGTACGACGGAACATCCGATACGGGTAAGGTAAACATCAACACGGCAGATCCCTCTGAACTTCAGACTATCCCTGGCATCGGGCCTTCTAAGGCTCAGGCGATAGTGGAATACCGGGAAAGCAACGGTTATTTTGCAGTCCCGGAAGATATCATGAACGTAACCGGTATCGGTCAGAAAACATTCTCTTCAATTAAGGATAAAATTGTAGTATAATACATTTTGTGCGTCGTGTTTTCTGACCGGGCCCATTGTAATGAAAGGAGAGTAATAATTATGAAATTGGCCATGGTCTCGGACGTATTTAATGAAGGTCTGGACTTTACTGATCTTTATAAAGCTATTAAAGGCAGCGAAATGACACCTGAAAAGAAAGTATCCAAATTACTTTATGATCTCATGCTGCCGCCTAGCTATAAGGGTTACAGGTATATGAAAGATGCTATTCTGATGTTGTGCGATGACGATTACGTTTGCACTTCTTTTACTAAAAACATTTATCCAGTCATTGCAGAAAAATACGGCTCTACTTCTCAGAATATAGAGAAGAACATCAGATCGGCTGTTAATAAAATTTATGCAGTTAACTCCAGGGAAGACCTGGAAAAGACCCTCGGTAAGTCGCCCATTATTTACGATAAGCCATCCAATGTCAAATTCATTACCTTTTGCGCAGAGAAATTGAGGCTTGAGAGATAGGTCATGCTATGATATAATTCAAGTATGATAACAAAGGAAATGATTGAAAGAATCAATTGGCTTGCATACAAGAAAAAAACTCTTGGCCTGAATGAAAAAGAACAGGCTGAGCAGAAAGAACTCTACAGAGAATATCTGGACTCTTTCCGGGCTAATCTTAAAGCTCAATTGGATGCCATCGAAATAGTCGACGACGACAGAGAAGTCATCACGGAAGAAGTTTTGGAGATTACAGAGGAGTAAACCTGTGTCAGAAGACACGGACGCATTTCTTATGTTGGCGTATAAATCCTGGCTGCGGTGGATATGATCGACCGCATCCTTGAATTTATGCGCTTAACTATGGTATAATCAGAGTTCAGAATATCATAAAAATAATCGGAAGGATCTACATCAATCAATGGAAAACTTAGGCTTAAATGAAATCAGGAAACGTTTCTTGGATTTCTTCGAATCAAAGGATCATTACGTAGGCAAATCAGCCAGCCTGATCCCCAGAAACGATAAATCCATACTCATCATCAACTCAGGCATGGCACCTCTGAAACCGTACTTCGCCGGCACTGAGACACCGCCTAAAAAGCGCATGTGCACCTGTCAGAAGTGCATAAGAACAGGCGATATCGATAACGTCGGACACACGGCACGCCACGGTACATTCTTCGAAATGCTCGGGAACTTCAGTTTCGGAGACTATTTCAAGAAAGAGAGTATCGGCTGGGGAGTTGAATTCCTGACTGAGCATCTGGGATTCCCCATGGATAAGCTCTGGGCTACCGTTTATCTCGATGACGATGAAGCCATCAGGATCTGGGAAGAAAACGGCATGGATCCTTCTCATATAGTTCGTCTTGGAAAAGAAGACAACTTCTGGGAGATAGGACTCGGTCCCTGCGGACCTGACTCTGAGATCTTCTATGACAGAGGAGAAGAGTTCGGATGCGGCAAGCCCGACTGCAAGCCCGGCTGCGACTGCGACAGATTCATGGAGATCTGGAACCACGTATTCACTCAGTTCTCCAAGGAAGAAGACGGTTCATATTCCAATCTGGCTCATCCCAATATCGATACCGGTATGGGACTTGAGAGAATGGCCTGCGTAATGCAGGATACAATGTCAATCTTTGATGTCGATACCATCAGATACATCCTTGACGGCGTATGTGAACTTTCCGGAGTTGAATACACGGACGGAGATAAGGATTCAGACATTTCCATCAGGATCATAACCGACCATATCAGAGCCATGACCTTCATGATCGCTGACGGCATCATGCCTTCCAACGAGGGAAGGGGATACGTACTTAGAAGGATCTTAAGAAGGGCCGCAAGACACGGAAGACTTCTCGGCATAGAGGGAACTTTCCTCAAGGGCCTTTCTGACAGGGTAATCAAGGTATCCGGAGAAGCATATCCTGAACTTGTTGAAAAGAGAGACTATATCCAGAAGATCATCCAGGTGGAAGAAGATAACTTCAACCTGACCCTCGATAAGGGCGAAGAGATCATTCAGGAATATATAGATGAAATGGTAAGCAACGGTTCCAAAGTCCTCGACGGAGCCAAAGCATTCAAGCTGTATGATACTTATGGTTTCCCTCTGGAACTCACAGAGGAGATCCTTGAAGGCAAGGGATTCACTGCCGATGAAGAAGGCTTCAAGGCCAACATGCAGGAGCAGAAGGATCGCGCCCGCAGAAACCGTAAGTCCAGCGAAGAAGAAGGCTGGGATTCCAACAGCATCGAGCTCGACGTGCCGCAGACAGAATTCACCGGTTACACCTGCCTGAATGATGAATCCGAAGTCCTGGCCATAATAAAGGGTGAAAGCCTCTCAGAGGGCGTTTCTGAAGGCGAGAAGGCCATTCTGGTATTCGATCATACTCCGTTCTACGCTGAATCCGGCGGACAGGTAACGGATAAGGGTATACTGACAGGAGATAATTCCAGAGCTGAAGTACTCAAGGTCGAAAAGAAAGACGGGATCTTCTACCATACTGTTAAAGTTTTATCAGGCGGCATCCTTAAGGGAGACAAGCTTAAACTCGATGTAGAGAGGATCAAGAGATTCTCAACAGCCAGAAACCATACGGCTACACATCTTCTTCAGAAGGCTTTAAGAGAGATCGTCGGAACTCACGTAGAGCAGGCCGGTTCCATGGTAAACGAAAAGGTACTTCGCTTCGACTTCTCACACTTTGAACCTCTTACAGCAGAACAGATCGCTGAAGTAGAGGAGAGGGTGAACGAAAAGATCAACGAATTCCTTCCCGTTAATACCGATGAGATGCCCATAGCTGAAGCTCAAAAGCTCGGTGCCATGGCATTATTCGGTGAGAAATACGGTTCGACTGTAAGAGTCGTAAATGCAGGCGACTGGTCCATCGAGCTTTGCGGAGGAACTCACGTGCATAACACCGGTGAGATCGGCTGCTTCAAGATCATTTCCGAGACAGGCGTAGCAGCCGGCGTCAGAAGGATCGAAGCCGTAACAGGAAAGGGAGTCCTTGATATCGCAAACAGCGACGATAAGGTCATCGACGAGATCTCAGAACTCCTCAAGACCAATAAGAAAGCTGTAGTCGACAAGACCAGATCCCAGGTCGAAGAGCATAAGGCTCTTAAGAAGGAACTGGAAGAGATGAAGAAGCAGGCAATGGGTTCAAACCTTGACGATCTTCTTAAAAACGCTAAGGAGATCAACGGCATAAAACTCATAACTGCAGAATTCACCGATTACAATATTAACGACCTCAGAAGCCTTTCAGACGATATCAAAAAGGATAACAAGGGAGTGTGCATGGTATTCGCTGCAGTAGCCGGTGATAAAGTGACATTCCTCGTATCACTCACTGATGATGTCGTCGAAAAGGGATATCACGCAGGCAACATGATCAAGCAGGTTGCCAAGATCGCCGGAGGCGGCGGCGGAGGCAAGGCTGATATGGCACAGGCCGGCGGCAAGGACGTAACTAAAGTCAAAGATGCTTTGGCATTTGCCGAAACATTATTATAAAAGTAAGCTCTCTTCAGAGAACGAAGTGTAATAAATGAAAGGAGACACAAAATGGATAAGAAAACGATCATGTTTGATGCTTTTAAGACTCAGAAGACCTATAAACAGATCCTCACAGAAGTTTACAAGGCGCTTGAAGAAAAAGATTACAATCCTTCAGACCAGCTGGTCGGTTATCTCATTTCAGGCGATCCGTCTTATATTACCAGCTACAACAACGCCAGAACTTTGATCAAAGGTATCGACAGAGATGAACTTATCGCTGAAATGCTTAAGGAATACATCGGAAAATAAGGTGGAAACTTGGCAAGGAAGATAGGTCTGGACGTAGGGGATAAGACTGTGGGAATAGCCTTATCCGATGAGCTGGGAATAACCGCCCAGCCGCTGATGACTCTTGAAAGAGTCGGTATAAGAAAAGATACAGGCAAGATCCTCGATATGGTTAAGGAATATAACTGTGATACCATAGTTATAGGTCTTAATGTTGGATTAAACGGAGAAGATACTCCGCAGACCCAGAAGGTCCGTGAATTCCGCACTATGCTGGAAAATAAAATGAGATCCACTGCCATGAAGGGGATAGAGTGTGTCTGGCAGGATGAAAGGTTTACAACAGTTATAGCAGAACGCGTTCTTATCGAAGCAAACGTAAGACGTGAAGACAGAAAAAAATATGTTGATAAACAGGCAGCATCAATAATTCTGCAGAGTTATCTGGACAGCAAACACTGAATAACAAGATCAAACATTACAAGAGCCCTGGAAATTATCAGGGCTTTTTCATTTGTGATGAATATTTGAACTCACATCCGGACGGCGTGGGGGACCGTAATTTTGATCCATAACTATTCCTAAAATCATAATTTTGGGAAATGTTAGTGCTATATAAATATACCGGAGGGGGTCCCCCGGCAATTTTCTTATATGTAACTGATATCTTTAGAATATCTCAGATCCTTTGATCTCACGTATTTCTGCATTATTATATTATTTCTAATATCTGTTTCTCTGCAGCTTTCTGTATTGTACCTTATGTTTGTTTAAATTACTTTTCAACTATTCCTTTAATTCAGGCATCCGGTAATTTTCGGTATTCATATTATTGGATCTTATCTTTAATCGACCTGTATTACCTTATATCTGCTCAAATCGTCGATTTCAGCGAGTTTTATATCTTCTTCGATATATTTATCGATTATGTAAACTGATGCTTAAAAGCGGTAAAAATACCGAGGCTCTATTTTGCGTTTTAAGCGATTTTATTTTTTCTTTTGATATATTATACCTTTGATTTATTCTCTTAAAATCGCTGAAATCGCAAATCTGAGGCTCACAGCATTTTTAGTGCTGTTTTATACCGGAATCTCAAGAGTTGATCCTGCTGGTATGATATTTGAATCAAGACCGTTAACTTGCTTGATTATGTAAACAGCTTCACGTGTATCCATATCAGGCATATAAGTTTCAGCGATCGACCATAATGAATCTCCGGACATAACGCCGACCTTGATATATTCGGTTTCAGTTGCAGACTGAGCTGTGCTGAGTTCAAACACAAAGTTGAATATCAGCGTGAATATAATGATGCTCATAGCTACGAATGCTATAAATCTTGTTCTGTTGGTTATCCTGTATCCTTTCATGTCCAAACTCCCTTCCGTTCCCTATTGGAACATTTGTTCTTTTTCTAAAATATAGCAGAATGTTTGTTCGTTGTCAACAATTATTTTGAACGTTTGTTCTTTTTCTATATAATAAAACACCCGAAGTCTTAAAAAACGGACTTCGGGCCGGATTTAGCTATAATTACTGCAAAATTACCGATTATTTTCTACAAATATCTCTATTGCCTTATTTACAAAAGCTGCAGTCCCCTCTCCTGCCGCCTTATCAATGTTTTCGGTGAACTCTCCTCCTGCAGCATACATCTGACCGAGACCTTTGAGCATCTCATCTGTGCATTTATAATAGTGATCCGTTATGAATCCTTTCAATTCGGAAACTTTTTCCTGGGCTTCGGGGCTTTCGGGAAGTCCGGATCTGATGCACCCGAATTCTCTGAATATATCCATCAACTGATTCCCGAGCATAGCGTTTTCCTCATCTGACCTTCCTTCAGTCTTTCTTTCATATTCTTTATAAGCAGCGGTATTGCCCCAGCTTTCCTTTGCTTTTTCTGCGTATTCCTTAAGTTTTTTCTTGTCATATACATCAAAACTCATTGCATTTTCTCCTTTTTCCAGCATTTTTTTCGCATGTACGATAAGTTTATCGATGTGATCTCTTTTAAGCCTGAGAAGCTCGATCTGGTCCTCAAGAGCCTTGTTTTTATCAAAATCCGGATCTGAAATAATGGTTTTTATATCCTTAAGCGGAAATTCCAGTTCCCGGAACAGCATGATCTGCTGAAGGACCGTCAGTGAATCGTCGTCATACAGACGGTATCCGGAAGCACTGTATTGAGAAGGTTTCAGAAGACCGATATTATCGTAATACTGCAGCGTCCTTATGCTCAATCCCGTAAGATCGCTTATCTCATGTACTGTTTTCATAAGTTCGTCCTCCTGATAAGAATATAAACTATTACGTAAGGTAAGAGTCAAGCAAAAAATTTGCTGCGGATAAAATAAACCGCAGCTTTTATCATCAAATTTCAAAAGTCTTTATCATTTAAGTCTGCTTTATCCCATGATCATCTGACTGAGCGGAAGCCAGAAAGGTACGAAAATAGTTATAATAGTTCCGGAAATAAGGCCTGCGATCCCAAGTTCAGGTCCTACAGCCCTTGTAACGGGAATGAACATGGAATCCATGCATCCGCCGGCTCCTGAGGCTATCGGCGCTCCCTTTGATATGCGCTTTATAAGCGGCATGGCCGTAACCGTCACTATGTCTCTGAAAATATTTACCATAAAGCCGTAGATACCGGCTTCAACGCCATAAGCCTCAGTCATGTAAGCTCCCGGCAGACTGTAATATCCCATTGTTGAAGATGCGGTGACCGACCAGCACATATCGACGCCCAGTATCTTTGCCATCAGGAAGCCTGAAATAAGTCCTCCGATGAATATCCCAAGAGGTATCAATAATATCCTTAGTCCGAGTTTTTTGATATAAAGAAAAGCTATCTTATTGGTTGCAAGAGAAACTCCGGCCCCTGTATAAAGGAAAATCAAAGATATGTTAAGCAGTATATCCAGTGTGCTTTCCTTTATATCAGGACATACGAAGATCCCGAGAAGCAGCCCGAGAAGTATAGCGAGAGGCATACAGATCATAAGTGGATCCACGCCTTTGGTTTCAGGTGCAGCTTTTAAGCTGAGGCCTTTTTCCTCGAGGAGCTTCAGCCTGATCTCTTCAAGCGGAAGTATGGTCTTTTCCATGAGCGCCATGATCAGGACAGCAAAAAACACCGATCCCAGGCACATGATGATGCAGTTGAGACCGATCTTTCCTATGTTATCAAGCACCTCCCTGGACGTTCCCACGTTAAGACCCACGACGCACATGAGAAGCATCAGAGCTGCGTTCATTATGAAATTGATGACATCGAGCAGCTTCTCAGGAAGTCCCTTCCAGTTGATGAGCGCTCCGATGGCTATGCATATGAACGGGATATACAGAGTCATATCACCTGAATAAACCTCTTATAAATGTAAACAAACCAACGATAATAACTACTATACTTATTCCGATGAAGTAATAAAAAGGTCCCTTTCCCTTGCTGACGATCACTGTCGGATCCTGGGGATCATAGAGGATATCTATCTCTTTTCCCACTTCATAGCCTTCCTCATAATCTCCCATAACCGAAGTATAGGCTTTGCCGTCAACAGTATAATCGACGGTCACTTCAAAGGTGGTATCGCTGCCTCCGTCTGAAGAAGGTACAGAGAATTCCTTAATATCCTGTATAACTCCTTTTGCAGGTAAGAAGTCATCCTGGATATTAAGTCCTTTGATGCTGAATATGATCACTATGATCCCGAAGATCACAAAAGCCAGCGGTATAAATTTGCTTACAGTTCTGTTGATCATAAGCCAAACTCCTCATGCTTATTTCTCATTAACTATAAGTTCGAGGACATCCGGTCTGGAATAATGACCGACGGCATCGTGTTCCATCTTGCACATTGCAGGAAGGTCCATGTCCAGATCCGCGAATATGATGGTCTCCTCATCCCAGACAGGCTCAGTGACGTAGTGACCGAAGGGATCTATGATGCATGATCCGCCGCGGCAGACCATCTCCGGCAGTTTTTCAACAGCAGGATATTCGTTCAGATCAGCCGGATAAGAATCCTTTCTTACTATCATGTCCGCATTTATGAAATAGCATTTTCCCTCGATGGCTATATGCTGTATGGTTGCCTGCCATTCGGGATTGTCGTTTGTATTTGGTGAAATGTATATCGTGATGCCTTTTTCATAAAGAGCGACTCTGGCAAGCGGCATGTAGCTTTCCCAGCATATAAGGCTTCCAATGGGACCCCAGGGTGTCACGGTCACCGGGAAATATCCCTTGTCCGCATCTCCGTATACGACTCTTTCTGATCCTGTTGGCTTAAGTTTTCTGTGGACTTTACAGGATCCGTCAGGTTCGAAGATCACGTTGCTGTTATAAAGGGTCCCGCTTACGGCATCCCTCTCAGAAAAGCCCAGACTGACGTATGCGCCGTACTTCTTAGCAGCTTCCGAAAGAGCGGTGAATTCAGCTCCTCCCGCCACCACTGAAGCGTCATAGTATCTCTTCCAGTCTGCTCTACCCTCTTCTGTTCTCTTTCCCATGCTGAAACCGAAGTTCAGGCCGATCGGATATCCCGGAATGAACAATTCCGGAAAAACGATGATATCGGGATCTTTTTCAGAAGCTTTATCTATTAGAGCCAAAGCTTTATCGAGAGACGCTCTTTTGTCAAACATGACAGGTTCAGCCTGAATCAGAGCAACTCTGCAGTTTTTCTCCAGGTCTTTCATTTTCGGTCCTTCCTTTTTTCTTTAAGTCTGTCCATATATTCGGATAGTCTGTCTCTGTATATTATTCCCAGAACTGCTATTATACACGCAATTCCCAGTATTACGGCAGCTATATGATAAGACCCGTTATCCACCAGAGCTCCCATGGCTATAGACCCTATGAGTCCCGGAAGCCTTGCAGCCATGGAGATCAGAAGGAACGGCATGAATCTCATTTCAGATGCCCCTGCCACATAGCAAAGGATGTCCTTAGGAATGCCGGGTATAAGGTACAGGATAAAACACAGGGTATACGCCCTGTTTGAATTAAGCCTCTCGTGATATTTGTTAAACTGTTCCTCAGACATGAAAAGATGTACGAAGCCCCTTCCGAGTGCCCTTGCGAGTCCGAAGGCAACCATCTCTCCCAAAGCACAGCCTATAACAGCGTATATGATCCCCCATACAGGCCCGAACAGATAACCAGCAGCCACCTGAAAGACCTCTCCCGGAATAACGGAGATAACCACCTGGAATATCTGGAAGACTATGTACACCAGACCGCTCAGATGACCGTAGCTGTCTATGTACTGTTCCACGTCAGCCACGTTTCTAAACTGCGCAAAGAACTCCCTGTTGGTAAGATAGATCACCAGCGGGATTATGACGATGAGCAGTACCAGAGAAGCTGCCTTTAATATGCTTTTTATCTTTTCTCTGTCTTTCATGAACCTTAATCTACTGTAAAATAATTATGTAAATAAGTCAGTAAACTACAGCGAGATCTGTCCTTTTTTCAGCATTTTATTGATGGATCCGTACACTCCCATCCTGCTGTGCTCATAAGTTATTCCGCCCTGGAAATATACGTTAAAAGGCTCGCGGATCGGTCCGTCAGCGCTCAGCTCTATTGATGAACCCTGATTAAAGGCCCCTGCCGCCATGACGACAGGATCCTCGTATCCCGGCATCTGCCACGGAACGAGAGTAACGTGGCTGTCGATAGGAGCTGCTTCCTGCACGCCCTGGCAGAATGTCACTACCCTGTCTTCATCTCCCAGCTTTATCGCCTGGATGATATCCGATCTCTTGGCCTCTGGTCCGGGGCACACTTCGTATCCCAGTTTCTCAAAACACTTTCCCAGAAGAATGGCACCTTTAACTGCTCCCGATACGACTCTCGGAGCTATGAAAAGCCCCTGGAACATGGATCTGGTCTGACCGAATGTCAATCCGCATTCGCCTCCTATACCTGGACAGGTCATCCTGTACTGGATCTTATCGATCATATCAGCTTTTCCTGCTATGTATCCGCCTGTAAGGGCCAGTCCGCCTCCGGGATTCTTTATAAGAGAAGCTGCCATTATGTCAGCTCCGACTTCCATGGGCTCTTTGTAATCAACGAATTCCCCGTAGGAGTTGTCCACCATCTTGATGATGGAAGGATCCGTATCATTCATGAACTTCGCCCACTCTTCGATCTTATCTATCGTCATGGCAGGTCTCCAGCCGTATCCGGTGGATCTCTGAAGCGTTACCATCCTGGTCCTGGGACCGATGGCAGCCTTCAAGGCATCGTAATCGATGTTTCCGTCAGGAAGGAGATCGACCTGCTTATACGTTACGCCGTAATCCCTGAGAGATCCGTTTCCGGGCTCGTAATTCGTTAGACCGATGACCGTCTGCATGGTATCATAAGGAGCTCCTGTGCAGTATATCAGTTCATCTCCGGGCCTCAGAAGCCCGAGGGGTATCAGTGCCAGGGCATGCGTTCCGTTTACGATAGTGGGCCTGCAGAGCGCCTTCTCAGCGCCGAAAACCTCAGCGTAGACCTTTTCTATCATATCGCGTCCCGCATCGTCATAGCCGTATCCCGTGTTCCATGCAAAATGCAGGTCCGAGATCCTGTTCTCCTGAAATACCTTAAGGACTTTATACTGGTTATATGCCGTTATGTCGTCAAGCTGAGCAAACTGGGGCTGGACTTCCTTTTCAGCCTCTCTTACAAGCTCGATTACACGCTCATCTATATCAAATCTCTCTTTTAAAAACTGTTCGCTTAAATTCATTCTAAACTATTAAACCTTTCAATATACTTTTTTGTGAAACAACACCTTTTATACTTCGGGAAACATCATTCTTTACGTTCGATCTCCCACTCCATGCCCTTGACCAGGTCTCTCTTTACGTTTATCTTCTGTCTTGCGTAAAGCTGGGTCGTAGTGACCTGTTCGTGATCCAGAAGAGCCGCCACATCGAAGATGGAATTGCCGCGGCCTATCAGTGAAGTGGCCGCAGTGGCCCTAAGCTTATGAGGGCTGTAACCGCCTTTTCTCGTGGTATTGAGAGCTATGGAGGTATATTTCTTCACCAGTTCCCTGATCTGTCTCTCAGTCATTCTTTTTCCCTGAAGGCTCAGGAACAATGCGTCCTTATGCTCATCCGCTATCTCAGAGTCGGGTTTTCTCTCGTTATCCAGATAATCGTGGATAACAGCCGTAACGGAGTCGTTCAGCGGCATGATGGATTCCTTTCCCCTCTTTCTGTAGATCTTGAACTCCCCTCTTCCCCACTGGAAGGAGCTCACGTTGAGCTGCTGCAGTTCACTGAGACGGAGCCCGTAGGTCAGGAACATTATAAGTATCGCCTTGTCGCGCTTTTTTGTCTTTTCCCAATAAGTGAGTTCCTTTTCGGTAAGGCCCTGGCCGTTCGTCACGGCATCCAGCATGATCATTACCTCATCATCCTGAAGAGCCTTTATCTCACGCTCACCCGGCTTCGGCACCCTGATGGGATCGAAGCCGTCTGTAATGTTCTTATCCACCATCTCATCCCTGTAAAGGTATTTGAAGAGGACGGAAACGGAGGATTTTTTGCGCGCAAGGGACTTATTGTCGTTGGTATAGTAAGTGACGACCTTGTCGCCTGTTACCTTGTATTTTCTGCAGTAGTCTATGAAGAGGTTGACGTCGACGGCCTTGACCCGGTTCAGGTCCTGAAGCTTTATATCTTTTGTTTCCTCAGCTTCAGTCAGATCCGTCTCGTCTATAAGATACTGGAAGAAAAACCTGACGTCGTGAAGGTATGCAAGCCTCGTCATAGGGAGCACGTTTCCCTTCAGATACGCAAAATATCCCCTGAGGAACCTCGGAAGCTGTTCCTCAAGGGTCTCGCATTCCATGTATATGTCGTTTTCCTTTTTGATCACATTGTCCGGCTTGTCGGACTTATTGTGGATCCTTACGGTCTTTTGTTCTGCCATATATGTTATCTCAAATAGTTATCGCTGAGCGCCAGCACTTCATCAAGAGCGCCTTCATCGCCCAGTTCGCTTATGTTTACCCAGTGCATGTCTTCGTATCTTCTGAACCATGTCAGCTGACGCTTGGCGAGATGCCTTGTATTCTGCTTTATCTTTCCGATGGCTTCCTCTTTAGGATATACGCCGTCGAAATAAGCTATGATCTCCTTGTAGCCGATGCCTTTCATGGATATATCTTCTTCCTGAAGCCCCATCTCAAGCAGATCCCGGACTTCTTCGAAGAGTCCCTGCTCGACCATGATATCGACTCTTTTGTTTATCCTGTCATAGAGCTCAGCGCGGTCTCTCGTGAGACCTATGAGAAGAACGTCATAATCATCAGTTCTCTTATTGAGATCTCTGAAATCTGCGATACCCTTTCCCATGGAAGCCCCCTCAAGGGCCCTGATTACCTTTTTAAGGTTGTTTGGGTGTATCTTCGAGGCTTTTACCGGATCTATGGCTTCAAGCTTCTTATAGACGTATTCCGGCCCGAAAAGCTCTGCTTCTTCCATGAGGGTATTCCTGAATTCAGCGTCCTTATCGGTGTCTGAGAAATCCATGTCATAGAGGAGCGAATTGAGATAAAGACCTGTTCCGCCTGCTATGACAGGAACCTTCCCCCTGGAGATGATGTCGTTTATGGCTTCTTTTGCCATGTCGCGGTATCTGGCCACGCTGAACTCATCCCTCGGATCGATCTCGTCGACAAGCCAGTGCTTCACGCAAGCCCTCTCCTCAGGGGTCGGCTTTGCTGAACCGATGGACATGTACTTATAGAGCTGCATGGAATCGCAGGAAACGACCTCCCCGTCAAAATGCTGAGCGACCCTGATGGCATATTCAGTTTTACCGCATGCCGTAGGGCCTGCTATAACTATTATCTTTCTGTCTGCCATTTACTGTACACGTTTGAACATCTTTTCAAGATCATACTGCGTCAGTTTGATCGCCGTGGGCCTTCCGTGAGGACAGCTGAAAGGATTCCTGCAGTTTGCCAGATCCTTTAAAAGAGCCTTCATTTCGTTTAGGGAAAGCTTGTCGTGAGCCTTGATGGCTGCCTTGCAGGACATCATTATGAGCTTGTTTATAACGACGGTGTTTCTGATATTGTTTCCGCTCTTGAAATTGGTGAGGTATTCCTTCAGGAACTCGTCCGCTTCGCCCATCTCCATGAACATGGGGATCTCCGTAACCCTGAAGGATGTCCCTCCGAACTCTTCGATAGTGAATCCCATCTCGGTCAGAGGCTCAAGCCATTCTGCGGAATTCTCAAGCTGGGAATAATCTACGTTTACTATAAGGGGAACGAGGATCGTCTGACGGACTTTCTCGCCTGCTTCATACTCGTTCACCAGCTTCTCATAGAATACCCTTTCCTGGGCAGCGTGCTGATCTATAAGATAGAAGCTGTTGTCGTCGGTAGCCGTGATATAGGTATCGAAGATACAGCCTGTGACCCAGAGATCGTTGAAATCGAAGGGCTTGAGAAGCGGTGAATAGATCTCGATGGGTGTGCGCTGCTCCTGCGTCTGTCTTAAGGGGAAGATAGGTCCCTTCTTCTCAGGAGGAACAGGATCCTCGTTCTTAAGATTGAGAGCCGATTCATCGAACTTGAATTCAAAAGTCTTTTCCGGCGCAGGCTTTTCGGTGAATTCACTGAATATGCCGGGAGGCATGATGTTGTCCGATACAGTTTCTGCTTTGGTTTCTTCCTTTACAGGTTCTTCCTTCTTTTCAAAAACAGGCTCGGGAACGATCTCGTGAACAGGTTCGGATATGACTTCCGTAACAGGCTCTTGCTCAGGCTCCGGCCTGGTTTCAGCCTTGTTCTCAAGGGAACTCAGGATAGCCTTGATGTCAACCTGCTCTCCTTCAGATCTCTTTTCCGGTTTCTCAGTCTTGAATACCCTGTCTCCTGATGAAGTCCCCTTCATGAATGAAGGTATGCCATCCATCTTTTCCATGCGGCTGTATACCTGATCCACCGCATTCACCACGGCGTCCTTTGTGGAGAGAGCCTGTGACACAGCTTCTCCTATGAACTCCGCTACCTTGCCCTCTTCGTCAAACCTTACCTCTCTTTTATTGGGGTGGATGTTGACGTCGAGTTTTCCGGGATCCACGTCAAGGAACAGGAAGCAGACGGGATATCTTCCTTCAAAGAGTCTTTCCCTGTAACCGTATGAGACTCCCCTTTCCATTACCTTCGAATCCACAGATCTTCCGTTTACAAAGAATATCTGGGAAACTCTGGATGATTTGGAAAAAGCAGGAGTGGAAACGTAACCCTGAACGGACATGCCGTCACGGCTGTAGTCCACGGGAACCATATGCTGTCCGTCCACGTTCGGATAGACTCTCAGTATGGTCTTGAACCTGTCTCCGTCTCCAAGAGTTGAGAATACGATCTTATCGTTATTTATGAACCTGAACTTTATATCCTTATAGGCCAGAGCCATGCGGCTTATAAAGTCTATGATAAGTCCCGCTTCCGTACTTACGGACTTGAGGAATTTAGCCCTTGCAGGAGTGTTATAAAAGAGATCCGTGACGACTACAGTCGTGCCGTCAGGACAGCCTGTCTCTTCACCTGTAAGCAGCCGTCCTCCTCTGAAAACGAGTCTCTTTCCGGTCCTTGCATCATGCGGTTTCGTTATCATCTCTGTCTGAGACACTGCGCAGATGGATGCCAGAGCTTCGCCTCTGAATCCGAGAGTTTCTATCGAATCGAGATCAATTGCTCTTTCGATCTTGGATGTGGCATGCCTTAAAAAGGCTATCTCCGCTTCATCAGAAGGGATACCGCAGCCGTTATCGGTGACCCTTATGTAGGTCTTTCCTCCGTTTTTGATCTCACAGATGATCGATGTAGCTCCGGAATCGATGGAATTCTCCACCAGCTCCTTTACTATCGAAAGCGGTCTGTCCACCACTTCTCCTGCAGCGATCTTGTCTGAAACTGATTTGTCTAATACTTTGATCATATCTTTCTCTTCAATTCTTCTAATATCTTGATAGCTTCCGAAGGCGTCACGTTCATGAGATCCAGCTCCCTGAGCCTCGTTATTATGGGATCGGGTGTCAGATCAAAGAGAGACATCTGAACGTCTTCAGCTACTTTATCCGATTTTTTGGTTTTTACAGGGCTGTATTCCACGACCTTGCTGTCCCTGAGTTTACTGCTGTCATCCCTGTTCTCCAGTTCCGCCAGCTTGTCCTCCGCTCTTTCGAGAAGCCCTGAAGGCACGCCTGCAAGCTTGGCGACCTGTATACCATAGGAACGGGAGGCGCTTCCCTCTGCGATCTTATGGAGGAAGACGACGTTTCCGCCGGTTTCTGAGACCTCAACGTTAAGGTTCTTTACTCCGGGTATATCATCTTCCAGGACGGTAAGCTCATGATAATGAGTAGCAAATAAAGTCCTTATATGGGATCTCTCGTTACAGAGTTCCTCAACTACTGCCCAGGCTATGCTGAGACCGTCATAAGTGGAAGTTCCCCTTCCTATCTCATCGAGGATGATGAGAGATCTCGGACCTGCATTCTTCAGGATGTAAGAAAGCTCCGACATCTCAACGAAGAAGGTTGACTGGCCCTGAGCCAGATTGTCCGACGCTCCTATACGGGTGAATATCCTGTCGCAGACTCCTATCCTTGCGGATTCCGCCGGTACGAAGCAGCCTGCCTGAGCCATGAGGACTATAAGAGCGGTCTGCCTCATGTATGTGGATTTACCCGCCATATTCGGTCCTGTTATCAGGAGCATGGACTGGTCTTTGTTGTTTATGTAGGTATCGTTTGATATGAACAGTCCGTTTTCCACGGTCTGCTCTATAACGGGATGTCTTCCCTTAACGATATTGATCTCATAGGAATCATCGATCACCGGTTTTACGTAATCGAGCTTCTCGGATACGTGAGCGAAGGATACCAGAACGTCCAGGTCTGATATGGCTTCTGAAGTTTCCTGGATCTCCCTTACGAAGGTCTGGATGAATTCCCTGATCTCGACGAAGAGGCGGTATTCAAGGTCGTTTATCTTTGCTTCGGCGTTAAGCACCAGATTTTCCATCTCCTTGAGTTCAGGTGTTATGAACCTTTCGCCGTTTACAAGGGTCTGCTTTCTGATATAATCCTCAGGCACCTGATCCACAAAAGACTTGGATACCTCGATATAGTATCCGAAGACCTTGTTGAATCCCACCTTGACGGTTTTGATCCCTGTCCTCTCCCTTTCCTTCTGTTCAAGGGAAGATATCCATTCCTTACCGTCCTTTATTGAGAATTTCAGGTCGTCAAGTTCTTTGGAATAGCCGTCTTTGATGAGGCCTCCTTCCTTGATGGTGAAGCCTGCATCCTCGGATATCGCCCTGTCTATCCTGTCGTAGATCTCATTGAAATCGTGGATCTTCGAATCTATGTCCCTTAAGATATCTGAAGAGGTGTTGCAGAGTTCGTCTTTTATATTCGGAAGTTCAGCCAGGGAATTCCTGAGAGCTAAGAGGTCCTTTCCGTTTGCGTTCCCATAGGCTATCCTTCCCATGAGCCTCTGGAAGTCGTAGATCTGTTTCAGAGATTCCCTGAGGTTGTTTCTAATGAGATACTCAGTGAACAATTCCTCGACTCCGTCAAGCCTTCTGTTTATCTCCTTAGGGTCATTGAGAGGTTCCCTCAGCCACTGCCTTAAGCGCCTGGAGCCCATTGCAGTCTTGCATTTATCGAGGACGCCGAGAAGACTTCCCTTGATGTTCTTATCATAAAGGGTCTCCGTGATCTCAAGGTTCCTTATGGTGGACTTGTCCAGGGTCATATGGGATCCGATCTCATAGTGATTGATATGGGTAAGTGCCCTGAGGTCCTGTTTCTGTGTCTCAAAAAGATATGACAGAAGTGCTCCCAGAGCCATTACATCTGCTCCGTTTCCGTCAAGCCCGATGCTTGTTAACGATATAGTCCCGAACTGCGCCAGGATCATGTCCTTCATACTCTTCTCGTTATATGTCGTCTGAGGCATGATATCGAAATAAGCGTCTGTAAGGAGCTTGAGCTCGTCCATATCTATCGCGTAACTCAGTTCCTCGCTCAGGATTATCTCGCTTGCCTTGATCTTTACCAGTTCGTTCAAAAGGGTCTGATATACGTCAGAACCATGATACTCCGTAAGGTAGAGTTCACCTGTGGATATATCTGAATAGCAGACGGAGAGTTCAGAGTCTTCTTCATCGAAGTATACCGAAGCGATGTAATTGTTCTCCGTCTCCTTGAGCATAGTCCCCGAGGTGAGCGTACCCGGGGTAACCACCCTGATCACGTCTCTCTTCACAAGCCCTTTGGCGAGAGCCGGATCTTCCATCTGCTCGCAGATCGCTACCTTGTAGCCGCGCTCCACAAGACGCGCGATATATGTGTCAGCGGCATGGAAAGGAACGCCGCACATGGGCGCCCTCTCTTCAAGTCCGCAGTTTCTTCCTGTTAAAGTCAGTTCAAGTTCTTTGGATGCAAGTTTGGCATCGTCATAGAACATCTCATAGAAATCCCCGAGCCTGTAAAAAAGGATACAGTCCTTGTACTGCTCCTTGGTCTCTAAATATTGTTCCATCATCGGGGAAAGTTTTGCCATGTTGTCGTTTTCCTTATCTTCAAAATTATCCAGTAAGGCCGGGATAAACCCGACCTTACTGCAAATGTCTGTTTGTGAACAGATTATTTGTTCTTCTTT
>CACZGZ010000003.1 GCA_902780845.1 uncultured Eubacteriales bacterium | reverse complement strand
GCTATTGTCTCACCGAATACCGCCTTTGTGTTCGGTCTGAAAGCTGCTTCAAGTTCCTCGTCTGAACAGAGGGGATCCACGAAGGTGAATTCCACTCCCATCCTGGCCATGGTCACGTTGAAGAGATTGAAGGATCCGCCGTAGATGGTGGATGAGGCGATCACGTGATCTCCGCAGCCCGCGATGTTGAATACCGCAAAGAATGTAGCGGCCTGTCCTGATGATGTAAGGATGGCAGCTGTACCGCCTTCAAGGGCAGCGATCTTCTGAGCTACGAAATCGTTGGTGGGATTGGCAAGGCGTGAATACATATAGTCGTTGGAATCCAGTTCGAAGAGCTTGGCCATGTCTTCCGAAGTATCGTATTTGAATGTGGTGCTCTGATAAATGGGAAGCTGTCTTGCCTGAGCGTTTTTTGCTTCGTAGCCTGCGTGAAGGCAAAGGGTATCCTGTTTCATATGTTTTCCTCCTTGATGGTAGTATTATCAGTATCGTCCAGGGCCTGAGGGGCCGAATGTTTAGCGTCTATTATTGTATATGCGGCTACAGCGCCGATGATGAGGACTGCTCCGACAAGGGCGCGGAAGCCGGGGATCTCACCGTAGATGAGAGCGACCCAGATGGGATTCAGTATGGGCTCGATCATGCTGATGAGGGATACTTCAACTCCGCTGATCAGTGCGGTGGCTCTTCCGTAGAGGGAGTAGGGAATGCCCATCTGAACGATCCCCAGAAATACCACAAGCATTATGGGAAGAAGGGTTATCTCCTGAGGATTCGTGAAGTATACTCCGAGAGGTATGCAGATCACCGCAAGCGCTGTGTGTCCGAGGACCAGTCCTGAGATTCGTTCTCCGTCGTCCTTGATCTCACCTGTGAGGGCATACATGATACCCATGAAGAAGCCTGAGCCGACAGCCATGATGTTTCCTGACATTCCGTTTCCTGAGACCTGATCCATGAAGAAGAGGACTATTCCGAATAGAGCCGCAAGCACGGTCAGTATCTCGAAACTCCTTAGCTTTCTCTTAAGCACGAAGGCGGTCACGATGAGGACGAAGACCGGCGCGGTATACTGGAGCACGATGGCGTTTGCCGCCGTGGTATATTTATTGGCGGAAACGAAAAGTACCAGGTTCATGAAGGTCAGGAAGGCGATTCCAAGCGATTTTTTGGAGACCTTAAGTTTGTATCCTGACATCTTCATGGACATGAAAATGATCACAGCACTGAAAATACCGCGGCCTCCGACTATGAGGAGGGGGTTCCAGTTTATGTATTTCATGGTGATGCCGC
Source organism: uncultured Eubacteriales bacterium (assembly GCA_902780845.1). GTDB lineage: Bacteria > Bacillota > Clostridia > Peptostreptococcales > Anaerovoracaceae > RUG754. The sequence goes on along the minus strand of CACZGZ010000003.1, from coordinate 30,310 downwards.
TCATGCTCCAGAGCACTCCGCAGGCCACCATCATAAGTTCTCCTTTGCGCTTGTCAGTCATAGATAATTAAACCTTTATAAATAATTAAAATATTGAATTAGTATATCATAATAGTGCCTGATATTCAAGCGTCAGAGGTTTTCTGTATAGTTTTTTATCTCTTCTGTAAGGAGTTTAGCCGCAGGGGATATCGCTGCGGGATCTGAGTAGGTAAGACCTATCATCCTGGAGGGGTTTCCTGCTATGGGATATTTCTTTACGCCGCTGGGAGCGGCGGAGGCCACGAGTTCAGGTATCAGGCAGATACCCATGCCTTCGCGTACCATGGCAAACAGGGTCTGGTGCGTTACGGTCTCATAGTACGCATCCGGACGAAGACTGTATTTCTCGATAAAACTCCTGGCATCGTATTCCTCGCATTCCTTGTTTATTATAAGATGTCCGTTTTTAAGATCCACAGAAGTCACCGACATGAAGTTCAACGGAACGAAATCGTCTGCAGTGACGCAGATCAAAGGATCCTTCTTAAGAGGTGTGAAATTGAGATCTTTTGCGAGCTCATCCGTGGTGAATGCCATATCAACGTCACCGTTTTCGAGCCACCTGAGGATATCCGCGTAATCACCCTGCTGGAAGATGACGTCGATCCCGGGGTTCTTTTCCTTGAAATCGTGAAGTATCTTGATGAACCAGTTCGAGGCTACGGAGGCGAACATGGCGATCCTGACTGCGCCTACGTCGAACTGATTTATAATGTTTACTTCCTGCTCCAGATTGTTCTGGAGCTTTATCAGACTTCTGATGTAAGGGATGACCCTCTGGCCGCTTCCTGTAAGGACTGCGCCTGAACGGCTGCGGTTGAAGAGGCTGAAACCGAACTCGTTCTCCAGAGCCTTGACAGCGTGGCTTACGGCCGAAGGGGAGAGGTTCAGCTTTTCGGACGCCTTTACGAAGCTTCCGGAGTCTGCTACTTCCAGAAATACCTTATATGAATAAAGTGACATAGTTCCTCCTTTGAAAGGTGATATTTTTCGTTTTAAACGAATTTAACTTGAACAAAACTTCAACTTAAGTGCTAAAAAAGTAGGTTTACTATGAGGAAACCTGCGATTATAATGTACGTTGTAGGATAAATAACATATATTTATCCGCTCAAAACAATTATAGTGGATAAAAATAAAAAAACAAGATAAAAATCAATCATTTGGAGGCAAATTATGGCAGAATTCAGATCTGACATCGAGATCGCACAGGCATGTAACAAAAAACTCATCACAGAGATCGCAGCTAAGGCTGGTATCGAGGAAAAATATCTTGAACAGTACGGAAAGTACAAGGCTAAGGTAGACTACAAGCTCCTTAAGGACCATGCAGACAAGCCGGACGGTAAGCTCATCCTTGTAACAGCTATCACACCTACACCTGCAGGTGAAGGTAAGACAACAACATCCGTTGGTCTGGCAGACGGACTCAGAAAGATCGGAAAGAACGCCATGGTAGCTCTCCGTGAACCTTCCCTCGGCCCCGTATTCGGTATCAAAGGCGGTGCTGCAGGCGGCGGATACGCTCAGGTAGTTCCCATGGAGGATATCAACCTTCACTTCACAGGAGACTTCCACGCAGTAGGAGCAGCCAACAACCTTCTGGCAGCTATGCTTGACAACCACATCCAGCAGGGCAATACCTTAAGGATCGATCCCAAGCAGATCACCTGGAAGAGAGCAGTGGACATGAACGACAGACAGCTGAGACACATCGTAGGCGGCTTAGGCGGAAGAGTCCAGGGCGTTCCCAGGGAAGACGGCTTCGAGATCACAGTAGCATCCGAAGTAATGGCTATCCTTTGCCTCGCTGAGGACATCCCAGACCTCAAGTCAAGACTTGCCAAGATCATCGTAGGCTACACCTATGACGGCCACCCCGTGACCGCTCATGACCTTAAGGCTGAAGGCGCCATGGCAGCCCTCCTTAAGGACGCACTCAAGCCAAATCTCGTACAGACTCTGGAAGGAACACCTGCCTTCATCCACGGCGGTCCCTTTGCTAACATCGCTCACGGCTGCAACTCCGTGACAGCGACCAAGATGGCACTTAAGCTCGCCGACTATGCAGTAACAGAAGCAGGTTTCGCTGCAGAACTGGGAGCTGAGAAGTTCGTGGACATCAAGTGCAGGATGGCAGGACTCAAGCCCTCCGCAGCAGTTATCGTTGCTACAGTAAGAGCTCTCAAGTATCACGGAGGAGTTCCCAAGGATCAGCTGAACCAGGAGAACCTGGAAGCTCTGGAAGCAGGACTTCCCAACCTCCTTCAGCACGTATCAAACGTAAAGAACGTATACGGACTTCCCTGCGTAGTTGCCATCAACGCATTCCCTACAGATACTGAGGCAGAACTCAAACTCGTAGAAGAGAAGTGCAAGGAGCTCGGCGTTAACGTTGCTCTTTCCGAAGTATGGGCTAAAGGCGGCGAAGGCGGCGTAGCTCTCGCTGAAGAAGTAGTCCGTCTCTGCGAAGAACCCAACAACTTCAAGTTCACATATGACCTTGACATGTCCATCGAGAAGAAGATCTCAAAAATTTGCCATGACGTATATCACGCCAAGCACATGTTCATCCTTGCCAACGCAAGAGCAAAGGCCAAGGAGATCGAAGCTCTCGGATACAGAGACCTTCCCATCTGCATGGCAAAGACTCAGTACTCATTCTCAGATAACCCGAAACTTCTCGGAGCACCTCAGGACTTCACCGTTCAGATCACAAATGTTAAAGTTTGTGCAGGAGCAGGCTTTATTGTTGCCTACGCAGGTGATATAATGACTATGCCCGGACTTCCCAAAGTACCTTCCGCAGAGAAGATCGATATCGACGAGAACGGTGTTATCAGCGGTCTGTTCTAAAGAAACCGGCATAAAGGTGTTTTGCTGATTTTAACAACGAGGTAAGGCAAATGTTTGAAAACACTACAATAAAAGAATTTACGGAGCTTCTGGCATCTCCGTCTTCCGTACCCGGAGGAGGCGGTGCTTCAGCCCTTGTGGGAGCCATCGGAATCGCCTTAGGCGATATGGTGGGGGAGCACACCGTAGGGAAAAAGAAATATGCTGAAGTTGAAGAGGAACTCAAGGTTCTTATGGCCCACGCTCAGGATCTGAGGGCAAGGCTTGTGGAGTGCGTCGATAAGGATGCGGTAGCATTCGAACCTCTCTCAAAGGCATATTCCATTCCTAAGGACGAACCCGGAAGGGATGAGACTCTGGAGAAATGCTTAAGGGATGCGGCGGCGGTTCCGATGGAGATCTTTGATCTCTGCTGTGAAGCTATAGATGTTACCTATGAATTCGGCACAAAGGGCTCGAAACTCATGCTTTCAGATGCGGCCACAGGTGCGGAAATGCTGAGAGCGGCTCTTAAGGGAGCAGCTGTCAACGTCAAGGTCAATACCAGGCTCATGAAAGACCGTGAATATGCAGAATCTCTCGACAGAAAGGTCGATGAGAAACTCCAAAAATATTCATCAGTTGCTGACGAGATATTTGACATGATATATAATAGCCTGTAAAATATATAGCGGAGTCGGTTGGCTCCGCTGTGTTTTTTGGACCGGATGATCCGGTCAGTAGTGGAGGGTAATTATGGCAGAGATCCTTAAAGGCGCTCCGGTAACGGAAGCTCTTACCGAGAGATCAAAAAAAGAAGTTGAAGAACTTAAAGTTAAGGGCGTTGAACCATGTCTCGCTATTTTGAGAGTGGGTGAGAGGCCCGATGATATAGCCTACGAAAAAGGCGCGGTCAAAAAAGCCGAAGCTGTAGGCGTGAAAGTAAGAAAGGTCATCCTTCCCGGAGACGTTTCCCAGGAAGATTTCGACAGAACTCTTACAGATCTGAATGAAGACATCTCAGTGCATGGCATCCTGATGTTCAGACCTCTTCCTTCTCAGCTGGATAATGAGAAGGCGAGAAAGATGCTTGCACCTGAAAAAGATATCGACGGAATGACCGACGGAAGCCTTGCAGGTGTTTTCACCAATACAGAGACAGGCTTCCCGCCGTGCACAGCGCAGGCTGCAATGGAAATACTGAAGTATTACAACGTTCCCATAAAGGGTGCCAAGGCCTGTGTCATCGGCCGTTCTCTTGTTATCGGAAGACCGGTAGCAATGATGCTCATGCATGAGAATGCCACGGTAGTAAACTGCCATACCAGAACGGTTGACCCGGCATCCATTGCCCGTGAAGCAGATATACTTATCTGCGCAGCAGGCAAGCTGAGGTCTGTAGGCCCTGAGTTTACCAATCCTGATCAGGTGATCATAGACGTTGGTATAAACTGGGACGAAGAAGCCGGAAAGATCGCGGGAGACTGCGACTTCTTAAATGTAGAACCTCTGGTCAAAGCCATAACCCCGGTACCGGGAGGTGTAGGCGGAGTAACTTCCACCATCCTGGTATCACACGTTATCAAAGCTGCTCAGAGAGCATAATAAAGTTATAAGCCAAATAAATAAAAAAGAAAGGAAAAACGACAATATCTTTTCTCCTGGCCCGAGAAATTGCGCAGGACTGTTAAGGCGTCTTAAACGCCGGCAGGACCTGAGCCCGAGAAATTGCCTAAGGAGTTATCATGAAAAAGAAAAGCACACAGATGTTGGTGACCATTGCACTTCTGGTTGCAATGCATATCATCCTCTCCAGGTTTTTATCCATAAACGCCTGGAACATCAAGATCGGATTCGCCTTCGTCGCGGTCTTCGTAGGAGCGTATCTTTACGGTCCGATCGCAGGAGCGGCGGTTGGTGGCCTCGGAGATTTTCTGGGAGCCATACTGTTTCCGATAGGCGCGTACTTCCCCGGATTTACGCTTAACTGCGCTCTGACTGGAGTTGTGATGGGGCTTCTTCTCTATAAGAAGCAGACACCTTTAAGAGTGGTGCTTACAGCGGCCATAAACGAAGCGGGTATATCCATGTGGATAACACCCATATGGATCTCGATACTATACGGTTCGCCATACTGGCCGCTTATAATATCCAGATTACCGCAGATAGGCATACTGTTTGTGGTGGAGATCGTCGTGATATTCCTCATGATAAAAGTGATGGAAAGAATAAAGGCACCTCAGATGATGGCTGAAAAAGCTACGTCAACCGATGACCTGAAAGAGAAGAGAAAAGAACTGAGAAAAGCGAAGAAGGCAGCCCGCGAGGCGCTGAGCGATGAGGACAGGACTGTCAAGTCTCTCAGCATAGTCGATTCGATCATCGGTTCTGAAGAATATAAAAACGCAAAGAATATCCTCATATACAGCGCGATAAGGGGAGAGGTATCTCTTGAAGGACTCAGGGAACCGGCTGAAAATGACGGCAAGGTCCTGGCTTATCCTCTTGTGATCTCCGCTAAAGAGATGATAGCACTGGTTCCTAAGTCTGAAGAGGACTGGACTGAGGGCTTCCACGGTATAATGGAGCCTAAGAAGGAGACCTGTGAGGAGATCAAACCCGAAGATTTCGATCTGGTCATCTGTCCCTGCACGGCCTTTGATGAAAAGCTCGGAAGGATGGGCATGGGAGCAGGCTATTATGACAGGTTCCTCACAGCCTGCAAAAAAGCTCACATCGTGGCTGTTGCTTTCGAATGCCAGAAAGCCGATTCCGTAATGGCCCAGGAATGGGATATGCCAATGGAAAAGGTATTCACGGAAGAAAAAGTTTACGGATAATGAGTATTAATAATTGAAATATTCTGAAAAATTTGTATAATTATCACATCTGTGATTGATATTTACATTGAAGGATTCAGGCGGTCCCAGATACGGAACCGCTTTTTTGGTATTCATTAAGTATATTTTCGCAGCCTTTGACCACATCCTGATAGGTGGCATCGAAATCTCCGGTGTACCAGGGATCTGCCACGTCATAGGGAAGGAGCATCTCGATCTTGCCTTCAAACTCGATCTGCTTTTCGGTGAGACCCAGGACGCGGCTTATGTTGCGAAGGTTCCAGTGATCCATTATATAGATCTTGTCAAAGTACTTATAGTCGGCTTTGGTGACCTGACGGGCTCTGTGGGTACCGATGGCAACGCCTTCTTCCAGGAGCTTCTTACGGGCAGGAGGGTAGATGGGATTCCCGATCTCCTCCCTGGAAGTTGCTGCAGAATCTATTTCAAATAAGGCTGTCAGGCCTTTCTTTTCCAGCATGTCTTTCATCACGTATTCTGCCATTGTTGAGCGGCAGATGTTACCGTGGCAGACAAAGAGTATCTTTAGCATATCTTTCTCCTTCTAATAACTGAACAAAACACATTATATCACATCTTGAGAAAAGGTGCACTTTAATGATATAATGAATCGGTCAAAGGAGATAAACGGAATGAACATTCAGATAATCTGTATAGGAAAACTTAAGGAAAAGTACTGGACCGACGCTATCAAGGAATACTCGAAGCGCCTCTCCAGATTCTGCACCCTCGAGATAACAGAGCTTAAGGAGTCACTGCTTCCGGCGAACGCATCACCGGCTGATGAGGAAAAGGTCAAGGTTGAAGAGGGGAAGGAGATACTTAAGGCAATCAAGGATGGCACCTACGCGATCACCCTTGAGATAAAGGGAAAGGCACTGACCTCGGAGGAGCTGGCTGCCAAGATCGATGATCTGGGATTGATGGGCAGAAGCAACATCGCCTTCGTAATTGGCGGAAGCCTGGGGCTGAGTCCGGAGGTGAGCGCCAGATCCGACTTCAAACTGAGTTTCTCCAAGATGACCTTCCCGCACCAGATGATGAGGGTGATACTTCTGGAGCAGATCTACAGAAGCTTCAAAATAAACAGACACGAAGCGTATCATAAATAAAGTGTAAACATAGATAAAGGAGAAAAAATGAAAGTACTTATATTGAACGGAAGTCCCAGAATGAACGGAAACACCACCTTAGCTGTGGAGGAGATGGTAAAGGTATTCGATGCTGAAGGTGTGGAAACTGAAGTCATCCGCGTGGGGAACAAAGATATCAGAGGCTGTATGGCATGCAATTCATGCGCAAAGACGGGAAAGTGCGTATTCGACGACGTGGTGAACGAGATCGCGGAGAAGTTTGAAAAATCCGATGGACTGGTTGTCGCAACGCCTGTATACTACGCATCTGCTAACGGAACTCTCGTGTCATGCCTTGACAGGCTGTTCTACAGCACCGGTTTCGATAAGACCATGAAAGTCGGTGGAGCTGTAGCGGTGGCAAGACGAGGAGGACTCAGCGCTACCTTCGATGAAATGAACAAGTACTTCACGATCTGCGGAATGCCTGTAGCGTCGAGCTATTACTGGAACAGCGTGCACGGCGCGGCTCCCGGAGAGGCGGCACAGGATGAAGAGGGCCTTCAGACAGCTAGAAACCTGGCTAAGAATATGACTTTCCTCATGAAGAGCATAGCTCTCGGCAAGGAAAAATACGGACTCCCGGAAAGAGAAAAAGCGGTGTTCACGAATTTCGTAAGATAAAAATATAAAACAAAAACCCGGCTGGTTGATCAGCCGGGTTTCTTTTTTAAAGTCCGTAAACTTCGGTATATTTCTTTGTAAGGTAGTCGATGAAGTACTTCGTATCGAACTTGCCGCAGGCGTTCTCGAAGAGATCCTTCGGCTTGTAGTAGCAGGCATATTTATGGATGTGCTCCTTAAGCCACTCTGTAACCGGAGTGAGATCTCCGCCGGAAACTATGTCCCAGAGGTCGGGCTTATCCTGAAGCATCTTATCAAGCATCTGTGCGCCGTAGGCTGAGCCGAGGGCATAGGTGGGGAAGTAGCCGATGGAAGTTCCTGCCCAGTGTGAATCCTGAAGGATGCCTCTGGCATCGTTCTCAGGAGTGACTCCCAGATACTCCTCATACATGCGGTTCCATTCAGCGGGAGCGTCGTGCACGGAAAGCTCGCCTGAGATCAGCTTCTTTTCCATCTCGTATCTTACCAGGATGTGAAGGGCGTAGGTGAGCTCATCAGCTTCCAGACGAACGGGACCTGCCTGAGCGCGATTAACGGCTTTCCAGAACTGCTCGTGGGTCACGCCCTCGAGCTGCTCGGGGAAGTACTTTTTCGCAGCTTCCAGAAGCGGCCCTGTGAATGCAAAGGATCTTCCCACGATATTCTCATAGAATCTGGACTGGGACTCATGGATACCCATGGAGACTCCGCCCTGGAAAATGGTGAAGTTGTATTTATCGTCGCAGTTCATCTCATACATGGAGTGACCGCCTTCGTGGAGGATGGAGAACATGTTATCCACGAAGTCGTTCTCGTAGTAGTGAGTGGTGAGACGGATGTCGCTGTTGTTGAAGTTCTCGGTGAAAGGATGTTCAACTTCTCCGAGAGTAACCTTATCCATGTCGAGACCCATCATATGGCAGATCTCTTCTGTGAACTCGCGCTGAGCCTTAACAGGGAAGGTGCCTTCGATAACAGATCTGTCAACCTGAGGGGCAGCAGACACGCGTTTGATGAGGGGAACGAGGCCTTCTCTTAAGTCAGAGAAGAACTTGTCGCAGAACTCCATATCGAGACCTTCCTCATACATGTCGAGAAGGGCATCGTAGGGCTTCTTTTCGGGAGCAAGCCAGCCTGCCAGCTTCCTGTTGTAGTCAACGATCTTTTCGAGATAGGGTTCGAAGATGGAGTAGTCGGATGCGGCCTTGGCCTTTTTCCAGGCGTAAGTGGCTTCATCCTGAAGGACGATGGCTGCCAGGTATTCGTCCTTAGGGACTTTGGCAACTGAATCCACGTGCTTGACTGAGAGTTCTATCTCGCGCTGTTCGTCCGGTCCGAACTCGGAAGAGTGCGCCTTAAGGGTCTCAAGTGCTTTCATCAGTTCGGGATCTGTCATCATACCGTATTCGATATCTCCCAGGAAGGAAAGGGTGCGGCCTCTTCCTTCGACTGACTTTTCGGGAGCCACAGTCTCAGCATCGTAGAACATTACGCCCATGGCGTGATGGAAGGCGACGGAGGCCTGTTCCATCCTTCTCATTATTTCAAATTCTTTTTCAAAACTCATAGCTTATCCTTTCCGATAAAACATTGATCAAACGTTTATGACATCATTTTAACTTAATAAAAATGGATTGTAAATCTATTTCGAATAATAGTGAAAATACCTCAATATATCGGTGTTTTGTTGTTTACAATTACAAGGCTTTGTGATATACTTAACTAAAGTAAAGAAAGGAGGCTAAATAGGTTAATGCTTCAGATTTACAGATGTGAAAAGTGCGGTAATATTTTTATCGTAGGATATAAGGGGGCGTGCACACCTCGCTGCTGCGGCGAAGAGATGGTCCTGCTTACTCCCAACACTCAGGAAGGTGCTTTCGAGAAACACGTTCCCGCAGTTAGCGTAGATGGAGACAAGATCTCCGTAAAGGTAGGCTCGGTAGAGCACCCCATGATGGAAGCCCATTATATCGCAGCGATCATGCTCGAGACAGACAGAAGCCTGCAGGTCAAGTACATGAGGCCCACAGATAAGCCGGAAGCCGAGTTCATCGTAGCTCCCGGAGAGAAGGCCGTAACAGTTTACGAATATTGCAACCTGCACGGACTTTGGAAGGCTGATCTCTAGTCGCCTACAAATTAATATGGATAAAGACCCTGCGTATGTGCGCAGGGTTTTTTGTTGCATTATTATGGTATTGTGATGTAAAATTATACAGTAAGCATTTTTTATATTATTTGAAGAGGACAACTATGGAAGACATCAGAGCGCTGCTTAAAGAACACATCGATCAGGAAGAACTTGTGAAACTCACGATCGACATGGTACGCATGGAGTCTCACTATAAGATACAGAAACAGGAAAAGGAAGTTGCCGAGTACATCAAGGCATATTTTGACAAGCACGGGATACCCTGTGAGGTCATAGTTGTTGAAGAGGACCGCCACTATAACGTGGTAGCTGCACTGGATTCCGGAGTTCCGGGGAAGACACTTATGCTGAACGGCCATATGGATACGGTTCTGGCATCAGGAATGGAGGATGCCTTCGATCCCAAAATCATCGACGGCGAACTCTGGGGAAGAGGAACTTCAGACATGAAGGGACCTCTGGCTTCTGCTATGGTTTCCATGGTGGCCCTCAAGGAGACCGGACTTCTCAAGTCAGGAAAGGTCATCTTTGCCGGCGTGGCTGACGAGGAATGGAACAGCTGGGGAGCTATAGACCTTATCGAGAGCGGTGTGGCAGGATCTGTTGACGCCGCTATCATCTGCGAACCCACCTGCCTTACTGTAAGAAACGCCAACCGCGGCCTCGAGTGGTTCAGGTTTACCTTTAAGGGAAAGGCTGTACACGGAGGCGAGATGCATAAGGGCGTTAACGCTATCCTCAAGGCTGTGAAGTTTATCGACGGCGTTGAGAAGAAACTGATTCCCGCGGCTGAAGCAGCCGGCGGCATCCTTAACATCGGAGTAATCAACGGAGGTACCAAGCCTTCGACCGTTCCGGGAGAGTGCGAACTCTATATCGATAAAAGATACACGACCAAGGAAACATACGACAGCCTGAGCAAAGAATTCATCGATCTGGCTGAAGAGATCAGAAAAGACGATCCGGAATTCGTATGCGAGGTTGAGCCCATGGGAAGGGCGGAGATGAAGGAAGGTTATGTACACGGACCTTCATATACCGATCCGTCTCATCCGATAGTAACTATCACGAAGAAATACGCTGATGAGATCACCGGGATAGACGCTCCTGTAGAGGCGTTCCCGGCCTGGGCAGACGCAGGTCTGTTCTCGACCTATCTGGATACGCCTAGCATCATCATGGGGCCCGGATTCATAGAGTGCTGCCATGCACTGGACGAAAGGATCCCCGTGGATCATCTTCCGAAGGCTGCGTTGATATATGCACTTACGGCCATAGAGTTCTGCGGAACTGTTTAACAGACACTGATAAGGATCATAGACCGGAAAGTTGAAAGTTGCTCATGGCTATATCTGATTCTGATGAAAAACTGTATATACGCTTCCTTGAAAAACGTGACAGCGATGACCTCAGGGTATTGCTTGAGAGATATAACGAAAGTCTTACCCTGTTCCTCTATGGCTTTGTAAAGGATATGGATGACGCTGAAGAGCTTATGCTGGATGCTTTTGCGGTGGCTGCATCAGGAACTTCACGTTTCAGCATGAAGAGCAGCTTCAAGACATGGCTCTTCGCCATAGGCAGGAATCTCGCCATGAAGCATCTGAGAAAGAACAGGATCGACGCTGTGCCACTTAACGAAGAGATAATGACTGAAGCTTATCAGCATGAGCTTGGATTTGATTTATTCAAAGAAGAACGTTACGCAGCGCTTTACCGCGCATTGGAACAGCTCAGTCCGGAATACAGACAGGCTCTGTATCTTATCTATTTCGAGGATATGGACAACGAGAGCGCTGCAAAGGTCATGGGTAAGAACAGGAAGCAGTTCTATAATCTGACTTCCAGAGGTAAAGCAGCCCTGAAGGGTATTCTGGAAAGGATGGGTTTTGAAAAGTGAGATACGTTATCATAGCTTTACTGGCATTTATATTGGGAATACTAATTACGGTATTCTGTTTTCATATAAGAGAACTGAATAAAAACGACGAGAAAGATCAATGATCGGTAATCAGCTGGCTATAGCAACCAACTTAATATTCTCCGTTCTTCTGATCTTTCTTATTAGGTTTTGCATAAGACTGATAGGAAAGAATGAGAGATCTGTAACGGCTGTGTTTTATACCTTCGGACTGATAAGCCTTCTTCTGAGCTATCTTTACTGGCTGGCATACAGTCTTATAAGGCCGGACACAAGGATGCCCTTTGCACCGAATGAGGTGGGGGAGAACGCATGCATACTGCTGATTGCATCAACTGTTCAGACTATATTAAACGGAAGAACGATGTCCTCGGTAAAGGAAACTGTGTATGCGATTATTCTTCAGGCAGCATGCGTGGGTCTGTGGATCGGATGGTCAGGAGAATGGATCCAGGACATAATCGCAGGCTTTGTCATGTTTTATTTCGTGTATGTGACGATTAAGTCTCTGAAAGTGTCCGATGCCCTGTCAAAAACAGAATGGAGAATGCTGGGAGGGTCAATGCTTCTGCTGGTGCTGCTCCAGGGACTTACTTTTGCTGTGCCAAAGGAAATGGTGAAGCCGGTGGATACGGTATGCTATGTTCTGATATTCGCCATCTGCGCTTATTATGCATACATAGTCAGAAAAGCGGTGAAAAAGGGTTATAATAACGAACAGATCATGAGCCTTTCCTTCTTCGGATACCTTTACGGTTTAAATGCTATGTATATGAGCGCAGAGCCCATGTATTTTGCAGCAGAGCTCTTCATGATCATCATGCTTGTTATGTTGACTTTGTCCGTGGGAAGGGCGGTGATGAAAGAATGATCTATGCTGAAAACATTCTGATCTGCATTTCAGTGCCGCTGCTGATCTCACTCATTTTTGTAAGAGGAAATACCGGAAAATTTGTAGCTTCCTTTATTATAGGCATGGCTGTATGCCTGATAGCGGCATACATCAGCGGATTCATAGATCTGGCATCTCAAATGGGAGACGAAGACACTGCTATTTTTATCTCTCCCGTAGTTGAAGAGGTAATGAAACTTCTTCCGCTGCTCTTCTATCTGATGATGTTCAATCCGATGGATGACAGCCTCCATCTCTGTGCCCTGGGAATAGGTACAGGATTTGCCACTTTTGAGAATTGCTGCTACATTCTGTCTCAGGGAGCGGATAGCCTGGGATATATAATGATAAGAGGTATGGCTGTAGGAGTTATGCATATCGTAAGCATTATGGCGCTCAGCATGGCCATCTGCATATCCAGGCGTTACAAAGTATTGTCTGCACCTGCTGTTCTGGGAGCGCTGTCGCTTTCCATGACTTATCATGGACTGTACAATCTTCTGGTTTCTGAACCTGGATTCACTTCTTATATAGGATATGTGCTTCCGATACTCACCGCGGTGATCATGTACTTCCCGTTCAAAAGATCCAAAGACATGAAATAGTAATAAAACCGTCCCTTCCGGACGGTTTTTTATTTTTTTTGGTGAGTAAAAAAACTGCTTTATGGTACTAAAGGATAAAAGCATGATAATTAATGAAAGGCAGTGATGGACTTGAAATACGATATTGACAGATCCCTCGGGGAAATCTTAAAGAGAGGAGAAAACCTGTCCAGGAAAAAGCACAGGAGATCCGCATGTATCTTCGGAACTCTTTCGGGAATAACGGCGGCAATAATTGCGGTGGTATTTTACGGTGCGGCTGACTTTTCCGGAACAGATCTGGTAAGCTCCACTTACGGAGCCTTCCTGCTTTCCCGTGAAGCCGGAGCATATGTGCTTATTGCTGTGATATTTTTCGTTCTCGGGATTTGCATTTCTCTGGGGGTAATGAGACTGAACAAAAAAAGAAGGCCTGCATTTGCCGCATATGAAAACAGGAAGGGAGGAAAGAGCATATGATCAAACCTAAAAGACTGTCTCCGGGAGACACCATAGGCGTCATCTCGCCGGCCAGCCCTTCAGAAAACAGGAGCGAGGTATTCAGGGCAAAGGAATATATAGAAGCCATGGGATACAATGTGGTGATTGGCAAAAATGTCAACAAGACGAGAGGGATCACCGCAGCTTCAGAAGAGGACAGACTTGATGATATCCACGAGATGTTCAGGCGGGATGATGTAGACGCTGTTTTCGTGACTCAGGGAGGTTACGGCTGTGCACAGCTTTTAAGAAATCTGGATTTTGATCTTATAAAAGAGCATCCGAAGATCCTGACGGGTTTCAGCGATATCACGGCTTTGCATCTGGCCATAAACAAGGTATGCGATATGGTAACTTTCCACGCGCCGGGTATGGCAAGATTCAATGACGAAGAACTGACGGAATATACCAAGGAGAGTTTCTTCAGGAATCTGTCGAGCCCGGAACCTCCCGGCGAGATAAAGAAAGCGAACCCGAAGAAATGGCTTGTAAGGATAAACGGAGGGACTTGCGAAGCACCTGTAATAGGAGGCAACCTGACTCTTATATGTGCAAGTCTGGGAACTCCATGGGAGATCGATACAAAGGGAAAGATCCTGTTCTTTGAAGATGTGGAAGCGGAGCCATGGGTCATGGATCACATGCTCTCCCACCTCAGAAACGCAGGGAAACTGGATGATGCTGCAGGATTCGTCATCGGGGAATGCACCGACTGCGTACCCAGAAAGAACGATCCCGGATATTTTACAGATCTTTCCATCGAAGATGTTTTTGAATATTATCTCAAGCCTCTGGGCAAGCCTGTACTATACGGTCTTCCAATGGGGCACAGCGATGATCTCGCCACGCTGCCGCTGGGAGTCATGACGAGACTGGACGCTGATAAAAAGACTTTTACTGTATTGGAAAGCGGAGTTGTTTAGGAGGAAACAAAATGAAAGGCAAAAAGTTATTAATTGTGATCCTCGCTATGATGATGGTATTTACCTTCACAGCCTGCGGGGGCGGTGGCGGCGGAGCAGATGAGGAAGTCATCTTCAACATCGCTACCACTAACGGAGAAGACTCTCTGAGTTTCTTTAACGCAGAGAGCGCTAAAGTTGAGGACTGGATGCATCTGATGTATGATTCTCTTCTTGAATTCGACGAAAACTATAACGCTGTTCCTCATGTGGCTGAGTCTTGGGAAAATGAAGGAAACGACTGGACCTTCCATCTCAGAGATGACGTATTTTTCTCTGATGGCGAAAAGCTGACTTCAGAAGACGTCAAGTATACCTATGAGGTAGGTGTGGACAGCTATCTCTATTCGATCTATACGGAAAGAATAGAATCCATCGAGTGCCCTGATGAGACCACTGTGGTGTTCCACTGCGCTGATGCCAAGCCGGATATGCTCTATCAGAGCATGCCCATTATTCCGAAGCACATCTGGGAAGCTCAGGAAGATCCCATCGCCTGGGAACCTGAAGAGATCGTAGGTTCCGGACCGTTCATATATGACCCTTCCGCCAGCGGAAACGGAGTTACATGCTTCGTAAAGAACCCTGACTACTGGGGTGAACAGCCTAAAGTGGAT
This sequence comes from uncultured Eubacteriales bacterium, assembly GCA_902780845.1. Lineage (GTDB taxonomy): Bacteria > Bacillota > Clostridia > Peptostreptococcales > Anaerovoracaceae > RUG754. Next base: position 15,204 of record CACZGZ010000003.1, on the reverse strand, counting down.
ACTCTTGTATTCACAGAATATGATAATGCCGGAGCTATGGCACAGGCAATGAAGATCGGCGAAGTCGACGCATGCTATTCACTTGAAAAGACTCAGTACGATGATCTGGCTAATACCGAAGGAATAGAAGTTGGTACCTTCGACGCCTGGGGCTTCGAATATCTGGGATATAACATGATGGATGAACTTCTGGCAGATAAAGTCATCAGACATGCCATCGATTACTGCACAGATGTGGAGTATATCATTGAAATGAGCTACGGCGGCATTGCTGACGTAGCTTACGGCCCTGTAAATAACGCAGGATATGAATACGATCCTCCTGCAGACGTAAAGAGAGGATTCAATATCGACAAGGCTAACGAGATACTGGACACTGCAGGTTACAAGGACAGTGACGGAGACGGTATACGTGAGAAGGATGGAAAACCTCTGAGCTTTGAACTGATCACAGCATCCCACAGAAGTTCATGGCAGCAGGCTACCGTAAACTCGCTGATCGAAAACTGCGCGAAGGCAGGAATCGAGATCAAGTGGAACGCCATGGAAGTAGCGACCATGTGGGATACCTGCTATGACGGAAATCCCGACTGGCAGCTCAATCTGGACGGCTGGGGCGGAACCATGGATCCCGGATATATACTTCAGCTCTTCCTTGACTGGGAGAACGGCGGCTATGCGACCGTAGCTTATTCGAACCCTGAATTTGATAAGGTATACGGTGAAGTATTCGCTGCGACAGATACAGATGAGAGAGCTAAATACATCGAAGAGGCTCAGGCTATCCTTTATGAGGACTGCCCTTATACATACCTCTGCTATGATAAGACTCTTCAGTGCATCAATTCCGACAAGTGGACCGGATACAAGCCTTACTCAAATGGCTTCTTCGGTAACTTAAGTGCATATAACTATACTCACATTGAGCCCAAAGCATAAGAATTAAGATCCGGCGGGGGACTTATGTCCTCCGCCGCTTTTAAACAGCAAAGATCTTAAACGAAAGAGAGATAAGAAAAATGGGCAAAAGGATATTAAAGAAATTTTTCTTCTCCTGTGTGACGATAGTATTTGTCGTTGCATTTAACTTCTTCCTGTTCAGGATCATGCCGGGTAATGTGGAGACCATCATAGCAAGAGCAACCACCACGGAAGCTGTCAAGCAGCGTCTCATCGAGAAGGCAGGCCTGCACCGACCGCTCCTGGAACAGTTCTGGATCTATATGAAGGATCTGCTTACAGGAGATTTCGGAGAAGCATTCAACTCATATGACGGCAGTTCAAATGTACTGACTGTCATTATGGGCCGCATACCAAATACTGTAATACTCCTTTTCTGCGCTGAATTATTTGCGATCATTGCCGGTCTGATCATAGGCGTGATCTGTGCACAGAAGAGGACAACCAAACTGGATACCGGGCTTCTGTCAGGGTCTCTTGTGCTTTATTCCATGCCGACCTTCTGGTTTGCCATGCTTCTGATCTTCCTGTTCTGCGCAACCCTGCATATTTTCCCTACAGGCGGTATTTTCACACCGGGAAGGCATTATTACGGAATGGCAAAGATACTGGACTATCTGAAGCACATGATATTGCCGATGCTTTGCATGGGGATTCTTATGATGGGCTGTTATGCCATAACCATGAGGAGCACCATGATAAACATCCTGACGGAAGACTATATAAACACGGCTAAAGCGAAAGGTTTTTCGACAAGATATATTTTATTACATCACGCTATCCCTAATGCCATGATACCCATGGCGACCATCATAGCTCTAAACATGGCAGCCATACTTGGAGGAGCTATACAGCTGGAGACCTTGTTCAGCTGGCAAGGCCTGGGACAGCTGATGTACGATGCCCTTAACCGACGGGATTACCCGATGCTTCAGGGCTGTTTCTTCATATCTGCGGTGGCAATGATACTGGCGAACTTCCTTACGGACGTTCTTTACGGTTTCATTGACCCCAGAATAAGAGAGTAGGGGGTGACAGTGATGAAACAAAGATACAGCGACACTGATGCCCTGAGACGCAAACTGGCGGTTATGAAGACAAAGGATTTCATGAAGCAGGTCTGGGCAAACAAAATGGCACGTGTAGGCGTGATCATAGTGGCATTCTTTACTTTGATGGCGATTTTCGGACCAATAGTCATGCCATTCAGGACAACGACCATGGCTGCTTCCAGAGAGTTCATCTTCAACCCGCCATCACTGGAACACTTACTTGGGACGGATAACCTTGGAAGAGACGTTCTGGCTTATCTGGTAAACGGTTCCAGAAATTCCCTGATCGTTGGCCTTTCGGCTACTATAATAACCATCGTTCTGGGAACTCTTATAGGAGTATCATCCGGATATATCGGAGGATGGGTGGACAATATACTGATGAGGATAACCGATTTCTTCCTGGTGCTTCCGTGGCTTCCTTTCTGTATGGTGCTGGCCGCTATCCTGGGAAACAGCATCTGGAACATCATTCTGGTTATAGGACTTACGGGCTGGTCCGGGACAGCGCGTGTTATCCGCGCCCAGACACTTTCCGTCAAGGAACAGCAGTACATTGAGAGAATGGTCTCTATAGGAGCAAAAAAAGGTCACATAATGTGGAAACACATCATTCCGAACGTATTCCCACTGGTATTCTCTGAGGCAATTCTGATCGTATCATCCTCGATCCTGACTGAGACGTCCCTGGCTTTCCTGGGTCTTGGAGATCCTACGAATCCCAGCTGGGGCACCATGCTGAACGATGCCTTTGATACGGATGCCATGACGATCGGAGCCTGGTGGTTCTTCATCACCCCGGGCGTTTGTGTAATACTTGTAGCTTTGGGCTTCACTCTCATGGGCTATGCCTTTGATGAGATACTGAATCCCAAGCTCAAAGAACGTTAAAAAGGAGGTCTTGAAATGAAGTTATTGGAAGTAAAAGACCTCAGTACATATTTCAAAACTACGAAAGGCTATGTCAAAGCTGTTGACGGCGTGACATTCAGCCTTGACCATGGCGAATGCCTGGGTTTGGTGGGAGAATCCGGCTGCGGTAAGACCACGACGGCGCTCTCCATAACAAGACTCCTGCCAAAAGGCGGGGAAGTTATGGGCGGCAAGATCTTCCTGGAAGGGGTAGACTATGCGACCCTTACAGAGAAGGAAATCGAGGATCATAGGTGGGAGGATGTTTCCATCATTTTCCAGGGCGCCATGAACGCCTTTAATCCGGTCAAAAAAGTAGGCTGGCAGATAGCCGAGGCCATTATAAGGCATAAAGGCGTCACTAAACAGGAAGCATGGAAGAGGGCTGGTGAACTCTTCGAACTGGTGGGAATACCGGCAGAGCGAGTTACCCAGTATCCTCATGAATTCTCCGGAGGAATGAAGCAGAGAGCTATGATCGCAATGGCACTGGCCTGCGATCCGAAGCTCATCATAGGAGATGAGCCGACAACAGCTCTGGATGTAATGATCCAGGCGCAGATACTGGAACTCCTGGAAGAGCTAAGAAAGAAGCTGAACATGGGCATGATACTTATCACTCATGACCTTTCCATACTCGGAGAGACCTGTGATAAGATTGCGGTTATGTATGCAGGTAAGATCGTGGAGATGGGTACTGTGGATCATATTTTCAACCGTCCGGTACATCCATATACCAGAAGCCTCATAGCCTGCTTCCCCAACATAGAAAGTGAAGACAGGAAGATCCCGGAAGGCATACCGGGATATCCTCCTAATCTGATCGATCCGCCTGAAGGATGCAGGTTCTGCCCGAGATGCAGCCTGGCCGAAAGTATATGTTCATCAGAAGAACCTGAATTCATGGAGATAGAACCGGGTCATTTCGCGGCATGTCATTTTGCTGGAAAGGAGGGCGGAACTGATGTCTGAAAAACTGCTAGAAGTAAAAGATCTGAAAGTATATTTTGAAATGAAAAAAGGCTTCGCCCAGAGCCTTTTCGGAAAGCCCGAAGTCCTTAAAGCAGTGGATGGGGTCAGTTTCAGTCTGGATAAGGGTGAGATACTGTCACTGGTTGGAGAATCGGGTTCCGGCAAGACCACGACGGCCAAGGCGATCCTTCAGCTGGTACCGGTTACCGGAGGAAGCGTTGTGTTCAACGGCGAAGAGATCGTGGGAAAGAAAGACCTCTCCGAGTTCCGCAAAAAAGCCCAGATGATATATCAGGATCCATACCAGTCCCTGAATCCCAGACAGTACATATCCGACATAGTCGGAGAACCGCTGATGGTCAACGAACTTGTTTCTACCATAGAGGAAAGGGACGAAAGAATCAGAGAAGCCTTGGAAGAGGCAGCTCTGGTGCCGCCTGAGGACTACTGGTTCAGAAGACCTTTTGAACTTTCCGGTGGACAGAGACAGAGGGCGGCAATCGCCGGATCACTCATCATGAAGCCGGATCTGGTAGCCGCGGATGAGCCTGTATCTATGCTGGACGCATCAATCAGGACCGGAATCATAGATTTCATGCTTAAAGAACGCGACCTGAAGGGCGTGGCTTATCTCTTCATTACACACGACCTTTCCCTGGCGTGGTTGATATCTGATAAGATAGCGATCATGTACCTGGGAAAGATAATGGAGATAGGAAGTGCCGCGGATATAGTAAAGAATGCAAAGCATCCTTATACCAAGGCTCTCCTGGACATCATGCCTATACCCGGAAAGACCCTGACTGGAAAGAGAAAGATACTTGAAGGCGAGACACCTAATGCAAGTTCCGAGATCAGGGGATGTAAATTCTGCGGAAGATGTCCTTATGTAATGGGTATATGTAAGGAGACCGAGCCGGAATACATCGAAGTGAGTCCGGGACACCAGGTGTATTGCCACAGGATGAAGGAGGAGACAGAGGATGAGTGATCATTCAGAGATAAAAGAATATTTTGAAAAGGCGACACCGGACATTCTTGATGATTTGTCAAAACTGGTCTCCATAAAAAGCAGGAGCGTTGAAAGGGAGGCTTGTGAGGAAGCATTGTGTTTTGTTCTGAACAGGGCTGATGAAATGGGTTTTGCCACACGGATGGGCAAATACAGAGATGTAGGGACTGTGGAATTCGGGGAAGGCGATGAGACTTTGGGGATCCTGGTCCACGTGGACGTGGTTCCGGAGGGAGACCGTGAGAAATGGAATACAGATCCTTTTGAACTTGTGCTTAAGAACGGACACCTCTACGGAAGAGGAGTGGTGGACGATAAAGGGCCTGTCATAGCCAGTCTCTATGCCATGAAGTATCTTAAGGACAGCGGAGTACAGCCTGATAAAAAGATCATGCTCATTGTCGGAACCAGAGAAGAGATCGTCTGGGAGGACATGGATCATTTTAAGGAAGAATTCCCACTGCCGGACTACGGCTTTTCTCCTGACGGAGCCTTTCCCATTTACAACAGGGAAAACGGATATATGGACGTCGAACTTATATTTACTGAACCTTTGCTAAAAGGCGATGAGGATATCAGAGGAGGTTCTGCCACCAACAGCATTCCTGCAGAGGCAAGTGCAAAAATCAACGGAGAATTGCTGAAATACAAAGGCAAAAACGCCCATAGTTCAGTTCCTGAAATGGGTGTAAATGCCATTGCCCTCATGTGCGGGGATCTAGCTGATAAAACAGATTACGGCTTCGCGAAGTTCGTGGCAAAGTATTTTCCAGAGAAAGTTTATCATTCAAATCTGGAGTTCAGGATGAAGGACGGAAGCCTGAAGAACGATGAAAATACAACCATTGTGCCTACTATCATAAGGCAGGAAGGGCAAAAAATCACCGTAAGCATCAACGTAAGGAATGACTTCAAGCTTTCAAGCCGGTCTGTGCTTGAGGCGCTGGAGAACAAGAGATCTGAGGGAAACTATGAAATAAACATCGTAGAGATCCTCGATTCCATCTGGGTGGATGAAGATCTGCCATGGATAAAAAGAATGAAAAAGGTGTTGGAGGATAACGGCCAGCCGGGAGAATGCAGATTCGCACCGGGCTGCACCTATGCCAAGAGCATTCCCAATACGGTCTGCTTCGGACCGGTATTCGAAGGAGACCATGACTGCGCTCACATGGATAACGAAGGACAAAGCCTTGAACACTATATTCTGAGCGCTGAACTTTACACACAGTATCTGGCAGGCGAACTGTCCTGAAAAAGGAGGATCGGGAAATGGAAGACTTAAAGGAATTGTTGAAACAGCATATAGATGAGGATCTTCTGGTCAAGCTTACCAAGGACCTGGTATCAATCGAGACCCATCCGCTTATTCCGGGTCAGGAAACCGCAGCCTGTGTATATATCAAAGAATTCTTTGATAAAGAGGGGATTCCCTGCTACGTGAAGGAAGTGAAGGACGGACGGTCCAACGTAGTTGCAACCCTGGACAGCGGCAAGCCCGGCAGAACTCTTATCTTCAATGGTCATACGGATACCGTCAAGGCTGACGGAATGGTGGATGCATTCAATCCATGGATCGAGGACGGCAAACTTTACGGAAGGGGCACTTCCGATATGAAAGGGCCTCTGGCATCCATCATGGTAGCAATGAAAGCCCTGAAGGACACCGGAGCTCTGAAGGAAGGGAAGGTGATCTTTACCGGAGTGGCCGATGAGGAGCAGAACAGCATCGGAACCATCGACATAATAGAAGACGGGATAAAGGGAGACGCCGTCATCGTCTGCGAGCCCACTGAGCTCAAAGTGAACAACGGCAACCGCGGTCTTGAATGGTTCAGGTTCCATTTCATCGGAAAGACCGTCCACGGCGGAGAACAGGCCAAGGGAATCAATGCCATCAAGAAGGCTGTGGATTTCATAAACGCCATGGAGGAAAAGCTCATACCGGATGTTTTTGCGAGAGGAGGCACCGTGAACTACGGCGTTATTCACGGAGGTACCCAGCTTTCAACAGTGGCCGGTGAATGCGAACTTCTGGTTGACAGAAGATACACCGCTGATGAGACTTATGAGAGCATGTATAAGGAGTTCACCGATCTTCTGGGCGAACTCTCAGCTAAGGACCCCAAGTTCAAATGCGAGATGGAGGTCCTGGACGTCAGCGTCATGAAGGAAGGATACGTGCACGAGCCTGCCTATACACCGCTTGACAGCGACATAGTAAAGATAACAAAGAAATACAGCGTGGACGCCATAGGCGAGGATTACGACGTGGTATTCATCAAGGCATGGACCGACGCGGGGCTCATCTCGACATATCAGAAGACTCCTGTCATCATCTGCGGCCCCGGACTCATGGAATGCTGTCACGCCCTTCACGAGTACGTACCTGTGGATCATCTGCCAAAGGCATCACTGATGTATGCCCTTACTGCCATTGAATTCTGCGGAAAGGAGTAAAGATGCAGCTTAAGATAAGCGTTCTTTCTGAAGAGGAAAAGATACTGGTTCATGAAAAGACCATAGAGATTTTAAACACTGCCGGGATCTGGATCAAAAGCCCCCTTGCTTTTGATATGCTCAAAAAAGCGGGAGCGCGCACGGACGATGAAAGACAGATAGTTTATTTCACTGAGGAAATGGTGAAGGATGCATTGGAAAAGGCACCTAAATCATTCAAACTCGGCGGAAGGAACCACGATCATGACCTTGTGGTTCCTTCGGAAAACAGCCATCACATCATGAGCGGCATCGCCAAAGCTATATACGACATCGGGACAGGAGTGAAGAGGGATGCAGTCATCAGCGACATAGTGGACATCGGAAGGGTATTCCAGAAGGCTGAGACAGGAGCTGTCTGCTGGACGGGAGTCACAGCGTCTGACGTGCCCCAGAAGACCCATAATCTCCATGAGATGGCTGCCATCATAAGCGGCACGTCTAAACACGTACAGGTGGAACTTTCGAGTACGTACGAATCACCATATGCTGCGCGTATTCTTGAAGCCGTCTGCGGCAGCAAAGAAAAAGTAATTGAGGACAAAATCGCCTCCTTCCTTTACTGCCCGGTATCGCCTCTAACACAGGACCGCAAAATGCTGGAAGCCTATCTGGCTCTGGCTGATTATGAGATTCCCATAAGCATATATCCCATGCCTATGATAGGTCTGACTTCTCCGGCATCACTTTTCTCGACTCTTTGCCAAAATAACGCTGAAGTATTATCGGCAATGGTCATATTTGAAACGGCACATCCCGGATGGCCTCTGATCTACGGCACGGCATCAGGAGCAACGAATCCTATGACGGGTGAATATGTAAGAGGCGGAGAAGCTCCTCTCATAAGCCTTGCATGGACTGAGATGGCTCGATTTTACGGATTGCCTTGCCAGGTCATCGGCGGAGGAAGTTTTGAGACCATGCCTGCATACCTCGGATGTCCAGATCTTATAGACGGCATCGGCTGCATAGAGTGCGGCATGGCAGTGGACCTGCCCATGATACTGGTTGATGAAGAGATAGGCAAGCGCTGCATTAGGATCAGAAAGGGCATAAATACCAGAGGGGCAGGAGACCTTACGGAGGATATATTCAAAGAAGGACCAGGCGGTAATTATCTGCTGCACCGGTCCACAATGAAGAATTTCAGAAACAACGATGAGATATACCACAATATGACATTTCCTCTGGACAGGAGAGCGCAGACCGATGAGAGAAGTGTGGACCGCGAGGTGGCCCTTGGTATAGTAAAAAATATTCTTTCGGGACCTCACGAAGACGCTCTTCCGGAAGAGATAAGGATCATAATAGATAATATTTTGAAAGAAGCAGATGAAGGTATTTCAGAACAATGAAAGATCTTGTTATATTCAACGGACAAATAAATACCATGGATCAAAGGATCCCTTACGCGGAAGCTCTGGCGGTGAAAGACGGAAAAATAATCACAGTCGGTTCCAATGAAGACGTAAAGAGAGCCATGCCTTTCGGTGCAGAAGTGATAGATGCAAAGGGAAATTCTGTTTTCCCGGGATTTTTTGATACCCACGTTCATCTTACCTTTGCGGGTCTCAACATGACAAGCGTAAAGCTGGAAAAGGCCAGGTCAAAGGAAGAACTGACCGATATACTGAAAGATGCTGAAAAAGAGCTGTCCCCGGGTATGTGGCTCCATGGGACCGGATATGATGAAACGGTTTACCCGGGGAGGTCCATGCTTACCATGAAGGAACTGGATGAAGCTTTCGGATCGAGACCGGTCCTGCTTGAAAGGATAGACGCACATCAGATAGCCGTTAACAGCGCAGCTTTCACTGAACTGGGGCTTAATGTGGGCGAGCAGGGCGTAGAAACAGATCCCTTAAGCGGTGAGCCTACCGGTATAGTAAAGGATCCGGCTAACGGAAAAGCACACAGCAGATTTTCTGATGAGCTGATCACGGATGACATGAGAAAAATGTTCATCAGGAAGGCATGTGACCAGGCTCTCAGTATGGGGACCACATCCATAAGTGCCCTCGAAGGAGGATCTCTTTTCAGCGACAGAGACACGGACGTCCTTCTCGATATCAAAGACAGTCTGCCCGTTAATATCAAGGTCTATCACCAGACCATGGACGTTAACAAAGTCATTTCAGAAGGCCTGGATCAGATAGGGGGATGTATAGTTCTGGACGGATCACTTGGATCCCACACAGCGGCCCTGTTTTACGATTACAGCGACAAACCCGGCTGCAGAGGAGAATTATACTATTCGCAGAAAGAGATCGATGATTTCGTTCTGGAGGCTCATGTCAAAGGCCTTCAGGTATCCATGCACTGTATAGGAGACAGGGCGATAGAGAGACTGCTTACAGCTTACGAAAGAGCTATCAGCAAGGTGCCCAGATCCAATCACAGGCACCGCTTCGAACATTTCAGCGTTTCCACCATGGATCAGGCCGTAAGGGCACGTGCTCTCGGGTGCTGCCTTGCTATGCAGCCATCATACATCCCGGGGGCTGATATGATGCTTAGCAGGCTGGGGGAGAAAAGGCTTAAACGCAGCCTCAATATGAAGACTCTTATGGATATGGGAATTAAGATAGGAGGCGGATCTGACGCGCCTATCACACCTATCGATCCTTTCCACGGCATAGCATGTGCCATGGAGCACTATAACCCGGATGAACGGATGAGCTTTTGGGATGCAGTCAGGATGTTCACATCCGACGCCGCATATCTGACTTTCGAAGACGGTAAGAGGGGAAGCCTCAGTCCCGGAAAATATGCCGACATAGCCATATCAGACTGCAACATAACTGAGATGGATCTTAAAGACACCGGATCCATAAGGAATATAAGATTCACCCATACCATATGCGATGGGGAAATACGTTTTGAAGAATAAAAACGACCCTGCGATATTCGCAGGGCCTTTTTTAATTTTAGTATGATCGTTTTTATCTCTGGAATATCTTCAGCGCTTTCAGCTTCCAGTCGCCTTCAAGCCCCGAATAGGGATGTTCCCTCAGAGGCAGGTTGAATCTTGTGGATCCGGTGAGTACTGTCTGCGGGTGGGTGAATTCCCTGAAGCCCCATTCTCCGTGATACGCTCCCATACCGGAGTGGCCCGTACCGTTAAAGGGTACGCCCTTGACCATGAGGTGCAGGCAGACTTCATTGATGCATCCGCCGCCGTACTGCTGGGTGGTCATGATCTCTTTTGCACGGGCCTTGTCTGTGGTGAACAGGTAGAAAGCAAGCCCGTGCTCACGGGATGCGATAATATCCAGTAAAGCATCTTCCTCATCTTCCTTATACGGAACTACGGGAAGAAGGGGACTGAAGAGCTCATGTTTGACGATCTCTTCGTCAGTACCGACGGGATAAATGACAGTTGGCTCGAACCTTAAGGTATCGGGGTCTCCGTGACCTCCGCAGTATATGCGGTCTGCATATTCAGCTGCCTGTGCAGCACATTTATCATAGGCATCGTGGTTTATCAGGTGAGGATATTCGGGGTTCGTCAGAGGATCAGTTCCTATCTGGCGCCCGATCTCTGATTTAAGACAGTCGATGAATTCTTCAGCTATGCTTTCCTCGACAGCCACCTGGTTCACGTTTATGCATATCTGTCCGCTGTTCATTATCTTGAAGAAGGCGATCTTTCTCGCAGCGTCAAAGATCTCCGCATCCTTTCTTACTATCGCCCAGTTTCCGGTCTCACCGCCCAGCTCCAGGGCAACGGGAGTGAGGTTATGGGAAGCCATCTCCATGACGTGGGAACCTACTTTAGGAGATCCTGTATAAAAGATCTTATCGAACCTTTCTTCGAGGCAGAGGTCGGCTATGTCATGGCCTCCGTCAACAACCGCCACATATTCTTCAGGGAAGATATCCGAAAGGATCTTTTGGAGGGCTTTGGTGGTGGCGGGGGACTTGGAGCTTGCCTTGATCACTGCGGTGTTTCCGCCTGCGATGGCAGCGGCAAGAGGGCCGATGGAAAGCATTACCGGGAAGTTGAAAGGGCTTATGATAAGGGATGTTCCGTAAGGCATCTTGTACACTCTGGTGAAGATGCTGGGGAAGCATGCGAGGCCGCTTAAGTGGAGTTCCGGGCGTGCCCAGCGCTTAAGGCCCTGAATGGTCTCATTTATCTCCATGATGACACTTCCTATGTCAGCAAGGTATGCTTCGGTCTCTGAACGGCCCAGGTCAGACATGAGGGCAGCGATCAGATCATCCTCATAAAGGCTTAAAGCAGTCTTGAGACGCTTCAGCTGACGGATACGCCAGTCTATATCGAGAGTTTCATTTGTTCTGAAATATTGTTTCTGTCTGGTAACCAGTTCATGAATGGTTTCTTTAGTCCACATATTGCACCTCCTCGGATGATAGAAGTATTATATCATGAAAAAGTTCAAATAGCAGTTTTTTGTTGACTAAATGTTAAAAGAGTTAGATAATTATACTGTATTTTGTTTTGGTCACGCGTTGGCCGGAAGGAGCAAAAGGTGAAAGAAGAAGTCAAGAACACACAGCAGCTTACAGGAAAAGAAAACGCCGTTCAGGTAGTCAAATTTGCTTTGTTCTCACTGTCGGCAGGCATCATTGAGACTGTTGCATTCACGGTCTTAAGCGAACTCTTCAAACTGCCGTACTGGCCGAGCTATCTGGTAGCTCTCATACTTTCAGTTTTATGGAACTTCACTCTTAACCGTGAGTTCACGTTCAAATCTGCGAACAACGTGCCTAAGGCCATGTTCAAGGTGGCCTGCTTCTATCTGGTATTTACACCGCTTTCCACATGGTGGGGGACAGCCCTTACCAATGCAGGCTGGAACAAGTACGTGGTGCTTTTCGGTACCATGGCTGTAAACCTCACGACTGAGTTCCTTTACGACAGGTTCTTCGTATTCAGGAACACCATGAACACGAACAAGCGCGCACAGAAGGAAAGAGAAAGCGCACAGCAGTAGTCTGCTGATAGTATCATATTCAGAATGAGTGCCTTTGCAGATGTTTTGCAGGGGAGAATAGGGAATCCGGTTTAAGCCGGAGCGGAGCCGCCACTGTAGGTGGGGAGGCTTGCTGCAATATGCCATTGGTAAGAGATTTTCCGAGAAGGCGGCGGTTAGCTTTTGATCCACGAGCCAGGAGACCTGCTCATTCGTAACTGCCCGATGACGGTCATATTCGGGCTGATATATAAAGTGCAAAAAACGGCCGCACCATGTGTGCGGCTATTTGATTGGCAAAAGATTGCATAGCGGCGGTTTTTAAGCTATAATATAAGGTACGGTTTTATTAAGATCACGGTACTTCCGTTAAGGGAGAAAGATATGAAAAAGCAGATCCAAAGAATAATGATAGCGGCTGCGGGAAGCGGTTCGGGAAAGACTACCATAACATGCGCGCTTCTTGAAGCTCTGAAGGCAAAGGGAAGAAGGCCTACCTCTGCGAAGTGCGGGCCGGACTACATCGATACGATGTTCCATTCAAGCGTCTTGGGTGCGCCTTCAACCAATCTGGACCTGTTCTTCTTTGATGATAATACTGCCAGATATCTTCTGGCTGAGAACGGATCAAAGGGAGATATCACTGTAATAGAGGGCGTCATGGGATACTATGACGGACTTGGGATAGATTCCACAGAGTCCAGCAGCTATCACCTTGCCAAGGTCACAGGGACTCCTGTGGTACTCATAGTGAATTCAAGAGGAATGGCGCTTTCAGTGGTGGCCTCCATCAAGGGCTTCCTGGAATTCAGGCCTGACAGCAATATAAAGGGAGTCATCCTCAATAACTGCACGGAATCCACGTATAACACTCTTAAAGGAGTTATAGAGCACGAATTCAACGGTGAGGTAAAACCTCTCGGATTCATGCCGAAAATGGCTGACTGCAGCCTTGAGAGCAGACATCTGGGACTTGTGACCGCACAGGAAGTTGAGGACCTTAACTTGAAGCTCATGAAACTCAGGGATCAGGCTTTTAAGAGCATTGATCTCGATGGCATAATGGAACTGGCGGGTGACGCGCCTGACCTGGAATTCGATGAGCCTGAGATCAGGCGCTTCGATAAAAATGTCAGGATAGGAGTAGCCAGGGACAAGGCCTTCTGCTTCTATTACGAGGACAGCCTTAAACTTCTTGAGAAGATGGGAGCGGAGCTGGTGGATTTCAGCCCGATGGAAGATGACTTCCTGCCGGCGGATCTTGACGGTCTTTATCTGGGAGGCGGCTATCCCGAACTCTATCAGGAGCAGCTTGCAAGCAAGGTGTCCATGAGGGGAGCGGTCTTAAGGACGGTTAACTCAGGGATGCCGACTATAGCGGAGTGCGGAGGCTTCATGTATCTCACGGAAGGGATCGGAGACAGTCCCATGGTGGGATTGCTTCCGGGAGAATGTTCGGATCAGAAAAAACTAATGCGCTTCGGGTATATCACCTTAAGGGCAGAGAAGGACAATATGCTTATGAAGGCAGGACACGAGATACCTGCTCACGAATTCCATCACTGGGACTGCACTGAGACGGGATCTGACTTCACCGCAACCAAGAAGAACGGCCGCAGCTGGAAGGCGGCATTCGCAAACGATAATCTTTATGCGGGTTTCCCGCACTTCAATTTCTGGGCCGATCCGAGTCTGGCAGAGAATTTTATCGAGGCCTGTATCAGATATAAGGAGAATAAGAAATGATCGAAAACATCAAACCCATGGACATAGAAAAGAGGAGCTTCGAGATCATAACGGAGATCCTGGGAGACAGAAAGTTCCCCGAAGAGCAGGAATCCATCATAAAGAGAGTCATCCATACTTCGGCTGACTTTGATTATGCTGATAACCTTAAATTCAGTCCTAACGCTGTTGAGAAGGCTCTGGAAGCCCTTAGATCTGGCTGCGATATCGTAACTGATACCAACATGGCTAAGGCAGGAATAAACAAGACAATACTTGGATCATTGGGAGGAGAGGTACACTGCTTCATGGCAGATCCCGACGTAGCTAAGGAAGCCAAGGAAAGGGGAGTCACGAGAGCAATAGTCTCCATGGAAAAGGCTGCAAAGCTTGAAAAGCCAGTGATCTTCGCCATCGGAAACGCTCCCACAGCCCTTATAAGGATCCATGAGATGATAGGAACGGGAGAACTTAAGCCTGCGCTGGTTGTCGGAGTGCCCGTAGGCTTCGTAAACGTAGTCGAATCCAAGGAACTGATAATGGTTGACGATATACCGTATATCGTAGCCAAGGGAAGGAAGGGCGGATCCAACGTTGCAGCCGCAATAATCAACGCTCTTCTCTATAAGATCAAGAGATAAAAAATGGAAAAATACGTGAATGTCGACGGTAAGGAACTAAGGCTCGGCTATACCACGGGAAGCTGTGCGGCAGCCGCGTCCAAAGCAGCGGCCATGATGCTTCTCACGGGGAAAAGAGTGGACAATATCAAGCTCCACACTCCCAAGGGTATAGAGCTGGACCTTACTGTTGAGGACATTACAATTGAAAAAGACAGGGTATCCTGCGCGATACGTAAGGACAGCGGTGATGACCCGGATGTCACAAACGGCGCTCTCATTTATTCAGAGGTGACTCTGACAGACGAAGAAGGGACCGTTGAGATAGACGGTGGGTTCGGAGTAGGCCGCGTGACCAAGCCGGGACTTGATCAGCCTGTGGGAAACGCCGCCATCAATTCCACTCCGAGACGGATGATCCGCGAGAATCTTTTGGAAGTAATGGAGATGACAGGGTATGACGGAGGCCTTAAGGCGGTGATCAGCATCCCACTCGGTGAGGAACTTGCCAG
>CACZGZ010000002.1 GCA_902780845.1 uncultured Eubacteriales bacterium | reverse complement strand
CGATACCGGCTGACCCTTCCTTAAGCGTGGACTATCTCAATCAGCTCGTAACGGAAGCGAATCTTCTTCATGTTCCTGAAAACGAAAGGCTGTCAGATGGCGTGTACTTATATGAAGAGAGCAGCGGCACTTTCAAAAAGGCAGAAGCGGGCAGCAACGTGCTTAACTGAAAACTGTCATATTGCAAAATATTTTCCGAGGCTTTATAATTCTATCCATAAAGATCATTAAAGGCAGGAACTGATAATGAAGAATATCCTTATAACTTCAGGCGGCACGTCTGAACCCATTGATGAGATCAGGGCGATAACGAATAAAAGCACCGGAAGGCTCGGCTGCGCCATAGCAAATGAGTTTTCTTCAAGGGATGACGTGGACAGGATCTTCTATGTCCACGGAAAGGGAGCTGCGCTTCCCGAAGACAGCCGCATCATCCTGAGACAGGCTAAGTCTACCCAGGACGTGCTGGACGCTATGACAGATATCCTTAAAAACGAGAAAATAGATATCATCATACACAGCATGGCTATAAGCGACTACACTACGGCAAGTTTCCTCACGCTGGAGGACATGCTCGGTCTCGTAGCATACGGGGAGAGTGAAACGGTAACAGAAGTGGCTGAACTGATGGAGAAGGAGGACCTGAGAAAGAAGTATACCAAACTTCCTTCCAGCATCGAAAACCCGGTACTGCTCTTAAAGAGGACGCCCAAGGTCCTTTCGAAGTTAAGAGGACTGGCTCCTGACGCTGCGATAGTAGGCTTCAAGCTTCTCGATCACGTTCCCCACGAGGAACTGATGAGCGTAGCTGAAGCTCAGATAAAAAAGAATGATACGGATTTCTGCCTGGCAAACGACTATGCGACTGTGGTATCGCCTGTGCACGTAGGCTATCTTCTCGGTAAAGACGGCAAGGAAACGGAGTTCAGGGGTAAGGAAGCCATAGCGAAGGGTATCGTATCCGTTCTGATGGAATATGAGAGAAACTGAAAGGAAGGCTTTAACGATGAATATTGTACTCGGAGTGACCGGAAGCATAGCTTGCTACAAGGCCTGTGACCTGGCTAACAGCCTCACTAAGAAGGGACATTCGGTCCATGTGGTAATGACAGAGGCAGGGGCGAAGTTTGTTACACCGCTTACCTTCATGACCCTTACCAAGAACAAGGTGGCTACTGATCTGTTCGATGAGAGCGAACCGGAACGCGTAGAACATATCAGTCTTGCAACAGAGGCGGATCTTCTGGTGGTATGTCCTGCGACCGCCAATTTCATCGCCAAGGCTGCACACGGCATCGCAGACGATCTTCTTACATCTGTATATCTCGCTTACATAAACAAGCCTGTGATAGTATGTCCTGCGATGAATACCAATATGTATGAGAATCAGGCTACGCAGGAGAATCTCCGCATCCTTAAAGACAGGGGAGTGACCATAGTTGAACCCAAGGTGGATCATCTCGCCTGCGGTACGACAGGCAAGGGAGCTCTGGCAGATATCGACACGGTATTGAACTGCATAGAGTCATTTACAGCCTGATGGTACCGGGACGAAGACCCGTCATGAAAATACTTTAACGCATAAAAAATATTTTTCTTAACGGGGTTGAAATATTGATTATGCGGTGTTATATTATGATTGACAAGTAAATAAAGCGTTTATGTTCTTTGTATTTTACAAAGCTAAGATGGAAGCAGGTGAGAATCCTGCACGGTCCCGCCACTGTATTGATGGAGTCTGATCTAACTGGCCATTGGGTATATCCTGAGAAGGCAGGTCAGATGATGATATCTGAGTCAGGAAACATGCATAGGTGCTTGAATTCACGTGTCGGTGAAACACGGATGGATCAATATTTCTCCTAAACAGCGAATACGGGCTGCGGTATTGTACCGCAGCTTTTTTGATCGTAAGAAAACTTTTCATCCTTTGCAGGGAGGAGAGTGCTTCCTCCTCCCTGTAATCCATCCCATCGGAGAATATGTATGAACGTGATCACCTTTTGATGAAGGTGTTTTTTATTTTTATAAAGATTTCAATGCGGAGGTAGGAAATGAAAAAAGCCTGGTTTGAGAACCCTGACAACGTCGTTTATGCGGATATCGATGAGTTTGCAGATAACTTCGGAAAAGAGACCGGAATAGACAATCTGAGAGAGAAGATAGAAGCTTTTAAGGCCGATCCTGTCAAAGAGGGTATCAATTTAAAAGGGCGAAAAAGAACGAGCCTCAAACTGTTCATACCTAACATGTACTTCGAAGATAAGATCGAGATGGGAGATACGGTATGGGCGTACATGGGTGAAAATTACGAATGCTACTGCCTCTACTGGAAAGAATGACATACTTATGGCCGGAGCCTGAACGCTGCGGTCATTTTTTTGCCCGGTAAAGGGGCGTTAATATAACTTTACGAGACGGGACAAAGGATGTATAATAGTGGAGCAGATAAGACGATGCTTCAGAACGGAGGTCATAAATTGAGCGGTTGTTTTATTGAAACTGAGAATTATAAGTTTTTTCAGCATAAGGAGTGCGAGTTTTTTCCATGTCACAAGGTGAAGGACGTGGAGAATTTCAATTGCCTTTTCTGTTATTGTCCGCTTTACGCTCTCGGAGATAAGTGCGGCGGCAATTTCAAATACAATGAAAAGGGATTCAAGGACTGCACTGACTGCACTCTTCCACACAGAAGAAGCAACTATGACTACGTTCTGGGAAAGTATAATGAGATCCTCGACATAGTAAAAACAAACCATGAAAAGGGATACAGGGAAGAGATATCTGAGGAAGAATAGATGGAAATAGAATTAAAATATTCGGCTGCTCCTGAGACCGGAAGGAAGATCATCGCCGATCTTGAAGAGAACTCAGGCGCTGAAGCGAGGGAGATCCCCATGGAAGCGGTTTATTTCGATACGGAGGACCGTGCCTTAAGAGAGAAAAAACTTACTTATCGCATCAGGCGCGAAGGAAATGACCATATCCTCACCATCAAATACGGAAGGGGATCGGACAAGGGAAATTCAGGTCTCTACAGAAGAGAAGAGATAAACGTTCCCGTATCGGCTGACTTCATAGAAAAACCCGGAATAGATGTTCTGGACGACACTCCGGTATATAAGGAATTCGACAAGGCGGTGGGAGGCCAGTACTCCGATGATCTCGGGATCATGCTTCCCCTGAAACCTCTGGTGCCCGTCATCAGGATGGAGTTTATGAGAAAGGAGATCACAGCCAATCTCAAAAACGGAGGCAAGGCAGCAGTTTCCTATGACGAGGGAAAGATACTCGCAGAGGGAAGGGAAGCGCCTATTTCCGAAGTAGAAGCGGAACTTATCGAGGGAAATGAGGAAGAATTGACCGAATTCGGCGAGTTTTTGACCGAAAAATACGGAATTTCCCCTTTGAATAAGAGCAAATATGCCAGAGGATTAAAACTTTTGGAAGATAAATAACCGAAAATTACGTTTGATTGAGAGCAAGGACTTGAATAACCTTGCTCTTTTTGTGTTTTTTTGATGAAAAAAGCGCCGGAATGACTGTAATCGCTTTACTTTGACTGTTTTTTAAGTTATAATATACTGTCAAATAATGGCTATATATGCCCTTTAGCCAAATTTAGGAGGATAATAATTTAATGAAGACAGTATTTGTAAAAAGAGAAAAGAACGACGTAATGTTCAACATGGAATTCAGCGCAGAGGAATTTGAGAATGCGCAGATCAAGGCTTATCAGGACAACAAGTCCAAGTTCGTAGTTGACGGATTCAGAAAGGGAAAAGCACCCAGAAGCATCATCGAAAGGAAGTTCGGCGAAGGCGTTTTCTTCGAGGACGCACTTGATGAACTTTTCAGAGAGCATTATCCCAAGGCTCTTAACGAACTTAACCTTGAAGTTATCGACAGCCCCAGAGCTGAATTCTCTCAGCTTAAGAAGGGTGAAGGCTTCACTGCAACTATTACAGTAGCATGCTTCCCCGTTGTTGAGGTCAAGGACTACAAAGGCGTTAAGATAGAGAAGATCGAACGCGAAGTAAAGGAAGACGAAGTAGATAACGAGATCGAACAGCTTCAGAAGAGAAATGCCCGCATGATTTCCGTTGAAAGAGAAGCCAAGGACGGAGATACCGTATACTTTGATTACTCCGGTTTCGTAGGCGACGAGCAGTTCGAAGGCGGCACTGCAGAAAAGCAGACCCTTAAGCTCGGTTCCGGAATGTTCATTCCCGGATTCGAGGAACAGCTCATCGGATGCAAGGCTGACGAGGACAAGGACGTTAAGGTAACATTCCCTGAAGAATATCACGCTGAAGACCTTGCAGGTAAAGAAGCTGTATTCCACTGCCACATCCACGAGGTAAGAGAAGAAGAACTTCCTGAACTGAACGATGACTTCGCACAGGACGTTTCCGAATTCGATACTCTCGATGAATTAAGAGCTGACACCAGAAAGAAACTTGAAGATACAGCTGAAAAGAGCTGCATCGCTCAGATGAAGGATGCTGCAGTTGAAAAGGTAATGGAAGCAAACGCTGACGTTGAAGCTCCCGTAACCATGGTAAACGATGAGATCGACAGAATGATCAACGAATTCAACCAGCAGCTCATGTACTCCGGAATGAAACTTGACGACTATTTCAAGTACACCGGATCCACAATGCAGGAATTCAGAGAGCAGATCAGACCCGATGCTGAGAAGTCCGTCAAGACCAGGATCGTTTTAATGGGAATCGTTGAGCAGGAGAAACTCGACTGCACAGACGAAGAAATGAACGAAGAGCTCGAACTCATGGCTAAGCAGTACAACACAGAACTCGATCAGATCAAGGCTATGTTAGGCGAAGAAAACCTCGTTTACTTCAAGAAGGATATCCAGGTAAAGAAGGCTATCGACTTCGTTTATGACAACTGCAAAGCCACCAAGAAAAAGGCTTCCTCAAAGAAAGAAAAGAAGGAAACTGAAGAAGCTGAAGAGAAATAAGGAAGGATAAACATGGCACTCGTACCTTATGTAATTGAACAGACTCCCCAGGGAGAACGTTCATATGACATCTATTCCAGACTGCTGAAGGACAGGATCATCTTTATAGGCGAAGAAATAGACGAGCGCGTGGCAAGCACAGTAGTTGCCCAGCTGCTGTTCCTGGAAGCCGAGGATCCTGACAAGGACGTATGCATCTATATAAACAGCCCCGGAGGATCTGTATCCGCAGGTATGGCTATATATGATACGATGCAGTACATCAAGCCCGAGATCAGCACCATAGCTATAGGCATGGCTGCAAGCATGGGGGCTTTCCTTCTCCAGGCAGGAACCAAGGGAAAGAGATACGCTCTTCCCAATGCCGAGATCATGATACATCAGCCTCTGGGCGGAACCCAGGGACAGGCGGAGGATATCAGGATCCACGCAGAACACATCCTTAGCATTCGATCCAAACTCAACGCTATAATCGCAGAGAATACCGGACGCCCGGTGGAGGAAGTAGCTAAGGACACAGACAGAGATAATTACATGTCGGCTGAAGAGGCGGTCGAATACGGCCTCATCGACAAGGTGATCACCTCAAGAGAATAAAAAATTACAGGAAAAGACCAAACTATGAGTAAATACAAGAATGATGATGAACTGCGCTGCAGTTTTTGCGGTAAACCCAGGAGCATGGTAAACAAGCTTGTGATGGGACCGGACGTAAATATCTGTGATGACTGCGTCAGGAACTGCGTGGCTATACTTGACGAGGCAGACGCCTCCAGAAGCCCGCGTCCCAAGGCTTCAACAAGTTCTCTTCCGGATAAGATACCTACTCCGAAAGAAATGGTGGACGCTCTTTCAGAATACGTTATAGAGCAGGATGAAGCCAAAAAAGCTCTGACTGTAGCAGTTTACAATCACTATAAGAGAATAAGGAATCTTGAAATGCAGGGAGATGTGGACCTTCAGAAGTCTAACATCGTACTTATCGGGCCTACCGGTTCGGGTAAGACTCTCCTTGCGCAGACCCTTGCAAGGATCCTGAACGTACCTTTTGCGATCGCCGACGCTACCTCGCTCACTGAGGCGGGTTATGTCGGTGAAGACGTTGAAAACATTCTGCTGAGACTTATACAGGCCGCAGACTGGGATGTGGAAAAAGCTCAAAAGGGCATAATATATGTGGATGAGATCGATAAGATCGCAAGAAAATCGGAAAATGTCTCCATAACCAGAGACGTTTCCGGAGAAGGCGTGCAGCAGGCGCTCCTTAAGATCCTCGAAGGAACGATCGCCAACGTTCCTCCGCAGGGAGGACGTAAACATCCGCAGCAGGAGTTTATTCCCATCGATACCACCAATATTCTGTTTATTTGCGGCGGAGCTTTCGACGGAATGGATAAGATCATCAAGAGAAGGATGAATGCAAAGGTCATCGGATTCAATTCTCAGGTCGCACAGGAAGACGACGAAAAGAACATTCTTTCAAAGGTGCAGCCGGAAGACTTGCTCAAGTTTGGCCTTATCCCTGAACTTATCGGAAGACTTCCTCAGGTAGTGGCTTTGGATCCTCTTTCATCCGAAGCTCTCGTTAGGATTTTAAAAGAGCCCAAGAACGCGCTGGTTAAACAGTATGAGACCCTGTTCAGGATGGACGGAGTCGAACTGGAGATAACTGATGAAGCTGTAAAGGCTGTAGCAGAGAAGGCCAGGGAAAGGAAGACCGGTGCCAGAGGACTCAGATCCATCATGGAAAACCTGATGACGGATATAATGTACGAGATACCTTCCAACAAAAAAATCAAAAAAGTAATCATAACAGGGGAGACCGTTCTGAACGGAAAGGAAGCTGAAATGCTCGGTGCAGACGGGAATCCTCTGAAATAAGGAGATAATATGAGTGATAACATTTTGATGCCTTGCATACCGCTTAGAGGGCTCATAGTATATCCAAAAACCGTATTGCATTTTGACATCGGAAGAGAGAAATCCATCATGGCGCTGGAGACCGCTATGGAGACAGATAAACTCCTGTTTGTCGCTCCTCAGAAGGATGACAGCGTTCTGATCCCTACGGCAGACGATTTCTACCACACAGGTACCGTTGTCAAAGTAAAGCAGATGCTTAAGATCCAGGGGGACGGAGTAAGAGTCCTCGTAGACGGACTGTACCGCGCCAAAATAGACTGGATAAACTCCGGAGAACCCTATTTCAGAGTGGCAGTATCCAAAGCGGAGACTGTTACATACGATGAGTCGGACCTTGAACTTCAGGCACTGAAGAGACTTGTCCTGTCATCGTTCGATGAGTACATCGATCTTTCTGATCTTAAGTCTGAAGCCTATGAACTTGTTGCCAATATCGACGATCCTGAGATATTCTGCGATACGATAGCCACCCAGATGAATATCAAGATATCGCAGAAACAGGAGATACTCGAGGCTCTGGACGTTAAGGAAAGGCTCAGGACTCTCAACAGGCTGATAACTGAGGAAAACGAGATCCTGAGACTTGAACTGGACATAAATGAAAAGGTCCAGGACAGCATCAAGAAGAACCAGAAGGAATACTTCCTCCATGAACAGATGAAGGTCATTCAGGACGAACTCGGATTCGGAGAAGAGGCCGCTGCGGAAGCAACACGCTGGATGGAGGAACTGGACAAGATCGAGCTTGAGGACAAGTATAAGGAGAAGGTGAAGAGGGAGATCTCCAAATTCACCAAGATGGGTCCCAACTCAGCTGACGCTGCAGTAATAAGAAACTACGTTGAGACCATAATCGGACTTCCCTGGGATAAATCATCCAAGGTGAATTCCGACCTCAAGAAGGCCGAAAAGATCCTCAATGAGGATCATTACGGAATGGACAAGGTCAAGGAAAGGATCCTTGAATATCTTGCTGTTATCCACCTCAATAAAGCCATAAAGGGACCTATCATTTGTCTTGTAGGTCCTCCGGGAGTAGGAAAGACTTCCATCGCGAGATCCATCGCGAGAGCTTCCGGAAGGGAATTCACAAGAATGTCCCTGGGCGGAGTGAGAGATGAAGCAGAGATCAGAGGACACAGAAGGACCTATATCGGAGCCATTCCCGGCAGGATCATCACGAACATCAAGGACTGCGGAGTAAACAATCCTGTATTCCTGTTCGATGAAGTCGACAAGATCGGCGCTGACTTCAAGGGAGACCCTGCGGACGCTCTTCTGGAAGTGCTGGATCCCGAACAGAACAAGGATTTCACTGACCACTTCCTGGACGTTCCCTTTGATCTTTCCAAGGTCATGTTCATAACTACAGCCAATACGACGGATACTATTCCCAGACCTCTTCTTGACCGTATGGAAGTGATACAGCTTTCAGGTTATACAGAGGATGAGAAGGTAAATATCGCAAAAAACTATCTTATCGCCAAACAGCTTAAAGCCAACGGACTCAAATCAAAGAATATCAGCTTCTCCGAGCAGTCGCTGAGGGATCTGATAAACTACTACACGAGAGAATCCGGCGTAAGAAACCTTGAAAGGGAGATCGGAAATATCTCAAGAAAGGTTGCAAGGAAGATAGTTACCAAAAAAGGAAACAATTTCAGGATCACTTCCGGCAATCTGGAGTCATATCTCGGAAAGAAGAGATTCCACTTTGACATAGCGGAGGGTGAAGCTGAAGTAGGAGTCGTTACAGGAATGGCCTGGACACAGGTGGGAGGAGATACTCTTTCCATAGAGACTCAGGCGGTGCCCGGAACAGGAAAGATACAGCTCACGGGACAGCTCGGTGATGTAATGCAGGAATCTGCCCAGGCTGCGATAACTTACATAAGATCCATCGCAGAATCCTATGGTATAGAAAAAGATTTCTACAAGACCTGTGATATACATGTCCACGTTCCCGAAGGCGCTGTACCCAAGGACGGACCTTCAGCCGGAGTTACCATGTTCACTTCAGTAATGTCAGCTCTTACCGGCACACCGGTGAGAAAAGACGTGGCTATGACAGGTGAGATAACTCTCAGGGGCAAAGTCCTTCCTGTGGGAGGTATAAAGGAAAAAGTTCTCGCAGCTTACAGGGCAGGGATCAGAACGATCCTTCTTCCCGAGGAGAATAAGGCTGATGCGGACGAGATACCCAAGAACATCAGCAGGCAGATAAGGTTCATTTACCTGACAAAGGCAAAGGAAACCCTTGAATATGCCTTCGAAAAGAAGAATGATAATTAAAAAAGCAGAACTGGAGGCTGTGGCGGTCAAACCGTCACAGTATCCGGAAGACAATATGATAGAGATCGCCTTTGCAGGAAGGTCAAACGTGGGAAAGAGCTCACTCCTGAATCTCCTTACGAACAGGAAGAGCCTCGCAAGAGTTTCAGGCTCTCCGGGTAAGACAAGGACCATCAATTTCTACAGGATAAACGATGAGTTCAGGATAGTCGATCTTCCGGGCTATGGCTATGCCAAAGCTTCCAAAGCAGAGCAGGCCACCTGGGGAGACATGATAGAAAAGTACCTGGAGAACCGTCAGGGGCTTAAAGTAGTAGCCCAGCTGGTGGACGTAAGACATGCGCCGTCAAAGCAGGACCTTCAGATGTACGATTATCTGAAGTACTACGGACTCGACGGACTTGTGATACTGACAAAGGCAGACAAGGTCTCAAGAAACGAACTCAATAAAAATACGGCCATGATAAGGAAAGCCCTGGATCTCAAACCTGAGGACAGGACGATTGCTGTATCGGCGCTTAAAAAAACAGGCTGTGACGTACTTCTTACTGAATTTGACAGGATAATTGAGGGAAACAGATGAATTTTTTGAGTTTCAGATTCCTTTTCAAAAGAATAAGAGCGATCAAGGAAATGATGAAGGACAAGACGGTACCCAAGAGGAAGAAGGCACTGGTCATCTTCGGATTGATCTACCTGTTCCTTCCGGTGGATATCATACCTCCGGTGCTGTTCCCGTTCGGATTTCTTGATGACCTTGTTCTTTGGCTGTTTATAATCTGGCATCTAAGCGATATACTTGACACCTACTGGATGGGTGAAAAAACGGAAGATTATTCCGGAAAATTTAAATCAAAGAATCTGGTCGAGGACGTAACTTTTGATGTCGACGAAGACGGAGACGGAAAAAGCGAATACTCAAACAGACCGGAAAATGAGAATGAGGAGATTTAAGCAATGGATGTAACAGTAGGAAGAGTGCTTTTCACAGAAGAACAGATCAGGGCAAAGGCCAAAGAGGTCGCAGCTCAGATAAATGAGGACTATAAAGGTGAATCACTTTATCTCGTCGGCACTTTAAGGGGAGCTCTTGTATGGATGGCGGATATCATGAAGGAGATCACTCTGGATACAGAGATCGATTTCATCGTGGCTTCCAGCTATAAGGGAACTGAATCTACAGGAGTCGTTACCGTTAAAAAAGACGTTGAAGGCGACGTTGCCGGAAAGAACGTTATCATCATAGAGGATATCGTAGATACCGGCACCACACTTTATAAGCTTCTTGACTACTTCCGCGGAAGAGGTGCCAAGAGCGTTGAGATCTGCTCCATGCTCAGCAAACCTTCCAGAAGAAAAGCTCCCGTTGAACCTAAATATAACGGCTTCGTTATCGATGACCTTTTCGTTATCGGCTATGGACTCGATTACGACCAGAGGTTCAGAAACCTGCCTTTCGTAGGTGTAGCAGAGCTCAGATAAGGATATAATATGGATACATATAAATGCAATTACCATATGCACTCGTACTATTCTGACGGAGTTCTGAGTCCTGGACAGCTTGTCAAAAAATTCAAGGAAGAAGGGTATGACGTGATCGCTCTGACGGATCATGACGGCATAGAAGGAGTGAAGGAATTCCTGGCCGCATGTGAAGCAGCAGGCGTACAGGGAGTATCCGGGATAGAGTTCAGTACGAGTCATATACTGGATGGCGTAAATCATGAGATACATCTTCTGGGTTATCATTTCGACCCTGACAACGAAGAATTCAAGGAAGTCTGTGCGGACTTGAAGAGAAGACGCCATGAAAGAAACGTAAAGCTTATCGCCAAGCTTAATGAAAAAGGCTATGAACTTGATATAGATGATCTGGAATCCCAGTCAAAGGGCAAATATGTAGGGAAACCCAACATCGCAAGGGTACTGGTATCCAGGGGTTATTTCAGCTATCCGAGAGAGGTTTTCGATAAGCTGCTGGAAACTCCGGAGATCAAAGCCATCCGTAAGGAAAAACTTCCCACAGAAGAGGCCATCAAATTGATAGCAAAGGCCGGAGGCCAGGCGTTCGTAGCGCATCCCGCAAAGATAAAGGAACTGGGAGAAAGAGGAACTGAGGAGTTCTGGAACAATTTTGAGAAACTCATAAAGGACCTGAAGTCAAAAGGACTGAAAGGTCTTGAGTGCATCTATCCGGTCCACACTGAGGAGGAAGAATTCAGATTTATTCAGCTCGCGGGGAAATACCATCTGCATATTTCTTCAGGAACAGACTTTCACAGTGAGGACTTGTAAAGAGAATATTGAAAGGCAGTATTAATGGGATTATTTGATAACAGAAAAGTTGCAGCATCTGTGAGAACTGATGAGGACTTCAAGGAAGCCCTTAAATCGGACGTTGAAGTGATCTTCATGCAGAATTCCGACATTCTCAACGTTAAGGAGCAGATCACACAGGCCCATTCTTCAGGAAAGAAAGTACTGATCCATATGGACTTTGCTGAAGGGATCGGAAAAGACAGGGCAGGGCTCAACTTTATAAAACTGATGGGAGCCGATGGGATACTTACTACCAAGACGGGTATGATAAGATCCGCAAAGGATATCGGACTCATCACTGTACAGAGGTTTTTTATAGTGGATTCACACTCAGTGGATACTGCAGTAGAATCCATAAAGATAGCAAGACCGGACGTAATAGAGATAATGCCCGGAGTGCTTGAAAAGAAAATAAGAGAGTTTGCCGAAAAGGTTGATACTCCCATATTGGCAGGCGGCCTCATCGAATTTAAAGAGGAGGTCGACAGTGCGCTGGAAGCAGGTGCCAAAGCCGTATCTACTGCCAGCAAGAATCTTTGGAACTATAAGTAACGGAGGTAAAAATGAAGATCAAGTTTTGCGGAGCAACTATTGGAGTGACAGGGTCTTGCCATCTCCTCTACACGGAAAGACACAGGGTGCTTCTTGACTGCGGACAGTTTCAGGGCAATAAGGAAATGGATGCGCTCAATTATGAGCCGTTTCCTTTCGATCCGACAGCAGTTGAAGCAGTGGTACTGAGTCATGCTCATATCGATCACTGCGGCAGGATACCTCTTCTGGTAAAGAGAGGATTCAAAGGAGATATCTACTGCACTGATGCGACTGCGGATCTGCTCAGAGTAATGCTCCTGGACAGCGCATACATCCATGAGAAGGATGCTGAATGGCAGTCAAAGAAGAACGCAAGGACAGGAAAGCCTCCTGTAGAACCTCTTTATACAGTAGATGATGCTGAACGTTCGCTTAAACTTGTTAAGCCTATACTCTATGATCAGCTGGTGGAAATAAATGACGAGATGAAGATCGTCTTCAACGATGCCGGTCACATACTCGGTTCTGCCATTACTGAGATCTGGGTAACCGAGAACGAGCAAACTTCAAAGATAGTATTCTCAGGAGACCTGGGCGTTAATAACAGACCTATTCTGAGAGACCCCAAGAAGATCAAAAAGGCCGATTACCTCATAATGGAGTCCACTTACGGAAACAGACTTCACCCTGAGAATTCAACTTCGATAGACAGACTTATCCATATCATTAAGGATACGGTCAAACGCGGAGGAAGCGTCATCATACCTGCCTTTGCTGTAGGCCGTACGCAGGAGCTCATCTATGAACTCAACATGTTCTACGAGCATCATCCTGAATATAAGGAACTGCTGGACGATCTCTACGTATATATAGACAGTCCGATGGCAACGACAGCTACAGAAGTTTTCAGAAAGAATGCCCAGGTATTCGATGAGGAGACCAAGCAGCTTATCCTTTCAGGTGATAATCCTCTTGATTTCAAGAACCTCATATTCACCAGAAGCACCGCTGAATCACAGGCCCTCAATATGAACAGGGAGCCCAAGATCATAATCAGCGCTTCCGGAATGTGCGAGGCAGGACGTATCAGACATCATCTTAAGCACAATCTCTGGGATTCCAGAAACAGCATCGTCTTCGTAGGATATCAGGCTGAAGGAACTCTTGGAAGAGCTCTCATAGACGGGGCCAAGGAAGTCAAACTCTTCGGTGAGACAATAATGGTGGCCGCAGAGATACACAACCTTGAAGGATTCTCAGGACATGCCGATCAGAACGGTCTTCTCGACTGGCTGGGCGGATTCCAGAAGATTCCCAAGCAGATATTCCTGGTACACGGTGAAGAGCAGTCAAAGATCGATTTCGCGAAGGTTGTACAGGAAAGACTTGGTCTTTCCACGACACCGATATTCGCCAACTCGGAATTCGAGCTCGAAACAGGTGAACTCATCGCTCAGGATCAGGTGATCAAGGAAGTAATTGACGAGGAAGGACTTACAAACCTCAGATCAAAGATCACCGATATACAGAAGGGCGTCGACAACATCCTGGCTCAGACGGATTCTGCTCTGTCAAAGGAAATGACCGCTGATAAGCTCACACAGATCAACAATATTCTTCAGGAACTTGAGAAGGTATCTCTTAATCTCGGTTCCACAGTAACGAAGGGATGATATCATGAAGGAAGCGATAATTATCGGTATTGCAGGCGGCACCGGCTGCGGCAAGAGTACTCTTATCAGAAAGATAAAGGAAGAGTTCAACGATGACATTTGCATTCTGAGCCATGACTTTTATTACAAGCAGCGTAACGACATTCCTTTTGAAGAAAGAAAAAAGATCAACTACGACCATCCCAATGCCTTTGATACGGACATTATGATCGAACATATCAAAGCACTGGCTGAAGGGAAGACCATAGAGAGACCTGTATATGATTTCACCATCCATAACAGGGTAGATGAAACGGTCACTGTCTATCCTGCAAAGGTCATCGTAGTAGAGGGGATCCTGATCTTCGAAAACGCGGAACTCAGAGATCTCTGCGATATCAAGGTCTTTATAGACACAGATGCGGATGTAAGAATAATCAGAAGGATCCTGAGAGATGTCCAGGAAAGAGGCCGTATGCTGGATAATATCGTAGACCAATATCTTACGACCGTTAAACCCATGCATGAGATGTTCGTTGAACCTTCAAAGAAATATGCGGACATCATCATTCCGGAGGGAGGCTTCAATCAGGTCGCTCTTGAAATGCTCACTTACAGGATCCACGCATTGCTCAGAGATACAAAAAATATATGAATAATAAACTCGAGAAACTTATCTCTTATTTCTTTTTTATATTCGTAGCACTGTTTTGGGGACTTTCGTTCCTCATAATAAAGGAAACCTTAGCTGAACTTGATACGTATGAGGTATTGGCCGCAAGATGGGGTATCTCAGCGACAGCTTATTTACTGGCTGCTGCCCTTGGTATCGTGAAGGTTAGATTCAAAGGGAAGAATCTCAAAGGATTGCTCCTTCTGGTCTTATGCCAGCCATGCTGTTATTCTCTGTTCGAGTGCCTTGGAGTCGATAAGACGACTGCGACGGAGTCATCCATACTTATAGCTGCAGTTCCGATCATAGTTATCGTAGAGGAGTTCCTTATCCTGAAAAAGGTACCCGTAAAAATGGCGATCATAGGCGTTCTGATAGGCTTTTCGGGAGTAGTGCTTTCGATACTTCCGGGGGCGGCGGATTCCGACAGTTCGCAGATCACCGGCTATATCTGCCTCCTGATCGCGATCACTGTAGGAGCTTATTACAACATGGGAGTAAGCCTTAACTCAGACCAGTTTTCCGTAATTGAGATATCTTTTGCCATGTCGGTGAGCGGAGGCATCTTCTTCAATATACTGAGTCTTGTAATGGGAAACGGGCTGCATCCGTATAAGGTCTTTCTTCAGGGAGGACCGGTCACATGGCAGCTGCTTTTCCTGGGACTGGGATGCGGAGTTCTCTGCTACGCAATGTATAACTACAATCTGGACAAGATATCATCCACGGTAGCTTCCTGCATACAGACCAATTCCATCAACGTGGTGGGAGTAGTCGCCGGAATAATGGTTCTTCATGAGCCATGGGGCTGGTACACTGTAATAGGAGTAATGCTCACGGTTACCGGAATCGTAATATGCGCGCTGTCAGGAGATAAGAAAAAGGCATTGACAACCGCCGAATGATGTGATAAACCTAATTTGCGATTGGGGTTACAGAAGTTTGAACTCACACAGAAGAAAGTGAGGACAAACAGATGAACGATTATCAGTTAAAGAAGGGGAATTCATATCTGCTTCCGCAGACAGTCTACAGACAGGCGCTGTACGCAGTCAAGGATCTGACCAGACTTAAAAGGAAACTGCTTTATCTGGAATACGATATAGCAGGGATCATGCCGAGCGACCCATCCTCAATAATGTCAAGAGGTGGGAGCATCTCGGATATAACAGGGAACCGGGCTTCTGAAATAACTCTGACGGAATCAAGGATCAGAGCTATAGAGTCGGCCTTCAACGAGGTGCCGGATAAATACAGAAACGGGCTCAGGGATAAGCTTCTGAGCGATGTTCCGGCTTCGAAACTGGGGTATTCGGTAAACACCTGGAAGAAGTGGCAGCAGGTACTGCTGTATCACGTGGCGGTCAACCTGAAACTTCTTTAAAATGTTTTTGAAAAAGTGCAATCTTTTTTTGGAATTGTACTGAAAAGAAAAAATCGATGTGTTATTATGATAACGTACCGAAAAAGAAAAGGATGTAACAGATACGCAGACTTATGTCTGCGTATTTTGATTTACAGACCAGGAGGGAACATGATCAACATCCTCATAAGCCTGGACGACCGGCATCTCGGAGAGAAACTGGCATTCAGGCTATCCGAAATATCGGACAGACTGAAAATAGACCTGGAAGACGAAGGTCTTAAATACGATTATGTGATAGACGATGATACGGCTGAAGAAATACTGCCAGTATCATCACTTTTCGGCAGGATAACGGAAACTTATATGAATAAGGCAGGAAAACCATTCTACGAGCCTGAAATGAGGCTGAAAACGGTTTTCCGCTTTACATCTCAGTTTGGGGGAAGCGGCCTTTCATCGGTCGCTTTTTCATTTGCGAGAACTATCTGCGGAAGGACAGGCAAGAAGACTCTGTATGTTGATTCAGGTCCCGAAGGCAGATTTTTGGCAGGAGAGTACACAAGTCTTCCGAAAGGTTCCATGCGGGAACTGAAATATCTGATAAAGGCAGAAAGGCTCGGAGACCCTTTGAGATATCTCTCAAAGGATCATTTCGGGCCTTTTGTAATTCTTACAGAGTCCGAAGATCTGGAGATGATAATGAAACTTGCGGATGCAGGCAACTTTACCCAGATAGTCTTATCGTCTCCCGGTAAAACCGCTGCAGCCCCGGACGACATAATAAACATCTCGCTTATAAACGCCAAAGATGTGAGGACGGCGGAAATCACAGATGTTCCTGAAGGCTTCGGTTACCTGCTGAAGAACAGGGATTATGCGAATCGGGTATCCGGAAATATCATTTCCATCGCGGACGATGATCTGTCTTTTAAACTGATCGACGGAAGCTTAAGTATATCGATGTCAGGTGAATTCGGTATAGGGATAGAAAAACTTGTGAGGACGGTGATTGCTGATGAAAAGAACGGATTTTTATGGGGCCTGTCTTGAGAAATGCAGGCAGAATCTGATGGGAATTGAAGGATTAAACGATGATGAAGCCTTTGAGGAGATAGTAAGGACCGTCTTTTCAGAGCCGGGGGCAGAGTTCGAAGATGAGGACAGCATCGATTCCGTGGTTCAGAGGATATACCTGATGACGAGGCGGAAACTTGGGATACTGGATCCTCTGGTAAAGGATGAAGACATAAGTGAAATAATGGTAAACGGGAAAGATAAGATATTCTATGAGAAGTACGGAAAGGTCTCAGAGTACGGCCTGGGGTTCGAAACCACGGAGGACCTGGAGGAAGTTATGAGAAATATAGCGGGAAGCGTACATCGCGAGATCAATGAACTGAACCCGATAGTCGATGCAAGGCTTGAAGACGGTTCAAGAGTAAACGGAGTCTATAAGAACGTGGCTCTGAACGGACCGATACTGACCATAAGGAAGTTTTCGGACAGATTCCTTACAATGGATGATCTGGTGAAAAACGGGACCATGACTGAAAAGGAGTCCGCTTTTCTGGGCTCTCTTGTCGCCTGCGGATACAATCTTTTTATTTCCGGCGGCACCTCGTCAGGAAAGACCACTCTTCTGAATGCCTTGTCCACGGCTGTGCCTCCGGAAGAAAGGGTCATAGTCATAGAGGATTCCATGGAACTCAAACTGAACCATATAAACAACATAGTTCATATGGAATGCAGAAATGCAAATTCGAAAGGCAAGGGTCTGGTGACAATGGCCGATCTGATAAAGACGAGCCTCAGAATGAGGCCGGACAGGATCATCGTAGGCGAGGTAAGGGGCGGAGAAGTGGCTGAAATGCTTCAGGCCATGAACACAGGACACCCCGGGTCGATGTCGACCGGACACGGCAACACCGCGGAGGGAATGCTGAAAAGGCTGGAAGCAATGTATCTCATGTCGGTCTCTCTTAATATCGATGCCATTAGGGAGCAGATCGCTGAGGGGATCGATGTGATGGTACACATAAGAAAAGACAGGAACGGGGCGAGACATATCTCGGAGATAAAGGAGATACTCGGTTATGAAAGCGGAAAATTCATTCTTAACGATATCATGTCAAGGGACAGCAAAGGTATCGTCAACCTGGAAAAGGCGGTGAACGGCGGTGAAAGATATGCTGAGATTCTCAGCTGCGGCCTTCCTGATAGGGATGGCGGCGGGGTACATATACTTTGATGATCCGGTGTCCGGGATCGTGATATTTTTGTGCCTGTATTTCGCTTATCCGGTGTACAGAAAAGGTCTCGAAAGAAAGAGAAGGCAGGAGATGCTCATACAGTTCAAGGATCTGCTCTACTCGGTATCAGCTTCTCTGTCACTAGGCAGGAATATGAGACAGGCATTGGAGGAATCCCTGGCATTCTGGGGAAATACCTATGACGACAGGGATCCGATAATGATCGAAGTGAAGGGAATGCTAAGGGAAATGAGGGAGACCAATGCTCAGGATATAAAGGTTTTAAGGGATTTCTCTGAAAGATGGGATATATCCGACATAGTTGATTTCGTCAACGTTTATGAAAGCCTGAGGATAACGGGTGGAGATATGCCTAAAGCCATAGCGAGGGCCGCATCCGTTATAGGAGATAAGATAACCATGGAAAAGGAACTTGCCGCAGCACTGAGTGAAAAACTTACGGAGGGAAGGATAGTGGGGATCGCACCATTCGTTATGACTCTTGCCATGAAACTCCTGTCGCCGGGCTATATGCGGCCGATATATGAGACCGGAGCGGGCATGATGGTTTCTGCATTATCACTGTCACTCTCGGCTGCAGCGATAATAATGATAGAAAGGATAAACAGGATTGACTTCTAGGATCAGCAGAAAACAAAAGAAAATTACAGAAGAACGGAATGAGGAAGTCATAATGGCTCTTCCGGGATTCATAAACCAGCTTCTTCTCCTGATGGATTCCGGTCTCATCCTGAGCGATGCCTTCCGTAATATTGCGGAGGAATACAAAAGGCTTCCTGAAAGAGACCGGAATTATTTCACAGACAGCATCATCGTCATAGCAAAGGAAGCTGAAAGGACGGGAATGGGACCGATAAACGGATTTTACAGGTTTGCGATGGGACTCAATATCAGAGAGCTTACGAAAACCGCAAACTACCTGTATGAAAACAAAAATCGGGGAACAGAACTATGGGACAGCCTTTCGGAACTGGCGGCAGATCTTTGGGAAGAACGGAAGAGGCTCTGTCTGGTAAAAATAAGAAGGTCTGAGCTTAAGATGTCATTTCCGCTCGCTGTCATGCTTATTTCGCTGATACTCATGACGTCAGCCCCTGCACTGATGCAGATTACATAAAAAGGAGGTATTGCAATGAAAAAATTGTTCGGAAAGAAGGGAATGGAAATGGTACAGGTAGCGATACTTGTAGCTATTGCGGTTGCTTTGGGACTGATCTTCAAGTCGCAGATAACCAGCTTTGTAAATCACACTTTCTCATCTCTTAACGGAGCAAAATTCTGAAGTGAAGATCGTAGAGGCAACCATTCTAATACCGTTGACCATTCTTATCGTAGTGAGTCTGATAGGGCTGATGATGACTTGTTATGAGAGATTGGACAAACAGACTGAATCACACGCCGGAATGAGAGATGAGATCTATGAGTTTGATACGGATTGGTAAAAGAGGTTCATACACCGTATTCCTTGCAATGTTTCTGTCGGGGATGATCCTGATGGCAAGTGCGGCAATAAACGCTGCCCATGAAAAGGCTGTCTTTTCTTCCTGTGAGGATCTGGGAAGGGTCTGGGCAGGAAGTATTCTTGGAGAATACGACAGGACCCTCAGGGATAGATATGGATTATATGGATATTACGGTAATGAAGATCTGGTCAGAAAAAAACTTGAGGCCTACGCGGATCATTCGTTTAAAGGAAAGAAATACATAAAAAGAGAAGAAATGATCTGCCATACAGAGGAATACAGACTTATGGAGCTTAAGACCATGAAGGAGCAGATCTCGCATCTGATGATCAGCTTCTGGAAACCGGTGCCTTTTGAGGATGAAGCGGCTGTAAATGCTGATGATGACGCAAATGAGACCGGGAGTACGAGGAGCATCTCAGCAGGATGGATAATCGAAGCTCTCCCGTCCCACTGCTATAAAGGGGATCCTTTAGGCGGCCTGGGTATAGGTGGGAGCGTTCCGGAGATCTCCTATATTTTCAAAGCTTTTAAAGATCATGTGGACAAAAGAGATTTAGGAAAAACGTATTTTGAAAATGAAATAGAGTACATAATATCAGGAAAACTCAACGATGAAAAGTCTCGAAGGACTGTATATGACAAATTGCTCATAGAAAGAAATGGAATGAACCTTATATATTTGTACTCATGCACCGAAAAAAGGCAGATGGCGCTTGAAGCCGCAGAACTTCTGACGCCGGGGCCGGAAGCTGTGATAACACAGGCTCTGATCCTGGAAGCATGGGCTTTTTTCGAAGCAAGAAACGACATTGAACTGCTTTATGACGGCAAGCAGGTGCCCGTTTTCAAAAGAGATGAAAACTGGGCCCTGGATATAGATACCGTTATAGAGAGTGAGTTCAAGGATAATGAGAACGGGGAGTTAGACACCCGGGAGTCAAAAAAATACGTAGAACCGGAAAGCATCGAGGGGCAGACCTACGGAGATTATCTTAAAACTCTGCTTTTGGCAGTGCCGGAGAGTAAGAGGCTCTTAAGGATAATGGATCTTATCCAGATAAATATGAAATACGCTTACTGCGATTATTTTCTTATGGCCGATTACTATACGGGGCTGGAATTTGAGATGACAGTTAACGGAAGAAGACATGATTTCAGTGAAAGATTCAGTTAAAAAGAAAAAAGGAAGTTACACGGTTGAAGCAGCATTGACGCTTCCTGTTTTCATACTTGTGTTTGTGGCTCTTGCATTTGTAATAAACTTTATCGCGGAATGCGAAAACGCGGTTTTTGAAGAATGCAGGACCTTATACAGACTGGACCGCACCGCGCCACTGGTATTGACTGTCCCGACAAACAAGGCATACAGAGTAAGGGATTTTGATTATCTTTACTCCGACGGGGGGATAGATGATCTGATCTCTCTAAGCGTGGAGACGGATCTGAAAGCGGAATATCCTTTTGGGATATCCGGTAAGATACGCTTCAGGATGGATGTCCTTTCAAGGGCCTTTACAGGTTCTGTCAGGAGATCGGGTACTCTGAGTGCGGAAGAATTTCAGGATGGATCGGGGTCAAATAAAGTGATCATTTTTCCCAAATACGGGGAGAGGTTCCACAGCGCGGGATGCAGGTATGTAAAGCAGGATTTTAAAGGAGAGGAGGTAAAACTTGAAATGGAACAAAAAGATGCGGAGCTTAAAGGGTATACTCCATGTCTTATCTGCGGGGGCGGATGATGGACGATAGGAGGATCGCAGATCTGACAGATCTCGATCACCGTATCAGAGATGTGATGTTATCAGGCAGGATAAAGTCGGTACTGCCGATGTCTGTGATAGATGAGGGGGGCAGGACCCTCGGAGTCTACAGTACGGAAGGCATGACGTGTATTTCAGATGGAAGGTATGCTCCCTTAAATCTGCTGGAACTCGTCGGAAGGATAGTCAAAATGACTGATGAGCTGAAGGATATCCTTATATATCCCGATGAAATAGTGTTTTCAGGCAAGGTCATCTTTATAGATCCTTCAGTCAGAATGACAAGGATATGTGTGATACCTCAGAATAAAGAAAAAGTATATCCAAAGGAAAATGTCTCTTGTCTCCTTAAGGAAATCAAAGAACTGACGGACGAAAGAGGTAAAGCATATATGGATGTCATTATCGACAGGTACATTAACGGAGATCTCAGTACGGACCGCATGCTTGGCCTGATAGAAGAATTAAAAAGAGAAGCCGGCATGTAGAGGATCATGCCGGCTTCTGAAAAGGAAAGACCGAAAATTTGTTTTAAATAATGTAGGGAACAGTGAATACCGAAACATTTCTGTATTTCTGAAGTTTGCTCATGAGTCTCTGGGTAGTCCTGTTGTGAAGGCTGCGGTATGCGGTCTTTTCGGTAACAAGGACACCCATCATTACTGTCAGATACTGATGAGGAGGGAGTTTGTTGACCTCTTCCTCTATATGATGAAGCAGGACTTCGTTCGTATTCCTGAGTTCCGTTACGTCATATTTGAAAGTAACGGGAACGCTGTATATCCTGAGCTGATCGACTTTTTCCTTCAGTTTCTGAGCCTTGGCTTCAGAATCACAGACAGAGTAGAGCTCAAGCTCATCGAAACCGCAGCTCAATGCGCAGTTAAGCGTTTTGATAAAGGACCTGTGTACATCCTGTATGGGCACGATAACCTTCCCGGGAATAGCGTCATGGATCAGGCTGTTGGCCTTTTCCATGTTTTCGATCCTTAAGTCAGACGCTACTGATTTATAGTGACTGCTGATCTTAAGCATCATTACGACCAGAAGGACTATCATCAGAAGGGTGACCCACGCACCGCTTGTGAACTTCATGATTATGATGATAACAAGGGTGGCGGCTGTGATAACGGTACCGAATCCATTGATAAAAGCTTTCAACTGCCACTTGGGTCCTTTGTTCCGTACCCAGTGCAGGACCATTCCGAGCTGGCTGAGCAGGAATGAAATGAAAACTCCGCTGGCATATAAGGGAAGCAGATGGTGCTGGCTGCCGTTGAACATGATCACCAACAGCGATGAGATAACGAGCAGGATCAATATGCCGTTTGAATAGTTCAGCCTGAATCCTCTGGTAACGAGAGCTCTCGGAAGGTATCCGTCCTTTGCCATGATGGCCATGAGAAGGGGAAGACCGGCGAATGCTGTATTCGCTGCGAGGCTGAGTATTACTACAGTCATTACCTGTACCACGTAGTACATGATACTTCCTTTACCGTAGATCGCAACAGCGAGCAGCGATATCGTGGTTTCCTGATCGTTGGGTATTATCTGATACATATTGACCAGGGCGCTCACTCCGAAGAATACAAGCGCTACGAAACCGGCCATGGCATACAATACTCGCTTGGCGTTAACGGTAGCCGGATCCTTGAAATTGGGCACACCGTTTGAAACTGCTTCAACGCCTGTAAGGGCGGTACAGCCCGATGCAAAAGCTCTCAGTATCACGAAGATAAGAGTATCTCCGGCATTGGAGACCGCTATTTCATGCTCCTGGGGTGTATAGGATCCGGAAGAAAATCTTACGATACCTACGACTATAGTAACTATCATCGTAAGTATAAAGACATATGTCGGCAGACCGAACAGTACTGCGGATTCTCTGAGTCCTCTCAGGTTGCCCCATGCGAGAAGCACGATAAGGGCGATCGCGATGAGAGCCTTGTATTTGCTGATCTCAGGAAAGGCCGAGGTGATAGCGGCGGCTCCTGCGCAGGAACTTACAGCTACCGTAAGGATATATCCTATGATGAGGGCTGCACCTGCGACCAGACCGTACTTTTCTCCCAGGTTCTCATTGGCAACTATATAAGCTCCGCCTCCCTGAGGATAAGCATCGATGGTCTGCCGGTAGCAGAAGACCAGTATTGCCAGAAGGGCTATTATAGCGCCGACGACGGGAAGGAAGAATTTAAAAGAAGCCATGCCGAGGACGGGCACCAGCACGAGAAGGATCTCTTCTCCTGCGTAACTGACAGAACTTATGGCATCGCTTGCAAATACGGGGATTCCCCAAAGCGTATTAAATTTTTCGCTGCTGAGCTGCGAATCTTCAAGTCTTTTTCCAAGCAGTAGACTCAGCACTTTAT
Organism: uncultured Eubacteriales bacterium; assembly: GCA_902780845.1. Classification (GTDB taxonomy): domain Bacteria; phylum Bacillota; class Clostridia; order Peptostreptococcales; family Anaerovoracaceae; genus RUG754. Next base: position 10,769 of record CACZGZ010000002.1, on the reverse strand, counting down.
TTCTTTGTTTATACATGATGCTAATACTTTTTATAAAAAAGCATAAAATACGTTTTTAACAAAATCTTAACATCTTTTAGCATATTTTATCACTTTATTAACATGGAATCAACTCATATCAGTGATGTTTATATGTCATTTTGGTGTTATTTACGGTTGATAATAACAGCAAATTAATATATAATCCTTCTCATGAAAGAGATAAAAATAGCAGAACATTCCGGCTTCTGTTTCGGTGTAAAACGCGCCATAGAGAAGACCGAAGAACAGCTGAAAAAAGAGGGGAAAGCCCTGATCTGCGGGTCTCTCATCCATAATCAGACCGTTACTGCCGATATAGTATCAAGGGGAGGAAGGATAATACACTCGCTTAACGAAGCGGAAGAAGGCGATACGGTAATAGTCAGATCTCACGGTGAGGGAGAACAGTTCTATAAAGACGCAGAGAAAAGAGGGATCAGACTGATCGATGCCACCTGTCCGTTTGTTGAAAGGATCCACGATCTGGTAAGAAAGGCTGACGAAGATGGCTATACGATAGTCATCGTCGGGGACAGAAATCACGCTGAGGTAAAGGGGATCAGCGGATGGTGTTCGAACGCCATCATAGTTGATTCATATGAGGAAGCTCTGAACGTGGAGGAGGACGATCTTTTTGTAGTTTGTCAGACGACGATAAAGAAGGAAGTCCTCGATCAGGTCTCGGATGCCTTTGTTAAAAATAATAAGAAATTCAAGGTAGAAAATACCATATGCAATGCGACAACCAAACGTCAGGAAAGCACATCGAAGCTGGCGGAAACAAGCGATATCGTCCTTATAATCGGGGATAAGTCAAGCTCCAACACCCAAAAGCTTTTCAGTATTGCAAAAAATAAATCCAAAAATGTATTTTTTGTAGAAAAAATAGAAGATTTACCGTTGCAAGAACTTGAAAAATGTAATAAAATAGGTGTAGCTGCGGGTGCGTCTACGCCCGAAAGCTTAATTAAGGAGGTTATTGCTACCATGAATGAAAAAAACACAATGAGTATGGAAGAACTGCTCAAAGAAGAAAATTATGATTTAGACGGAGCTATGCGTCTTCCAAGACTCCACGAGATTGTTAACGGAACTGTGCACCAGGTTACTGACAAGGGCATCATCGTTGACATGGGATGTAAGAAGGATGGATTGATCCCAAAAGAAGAAGTAACATTGGAAGGAGATCAGAAGTTAACAGACTTATTCAAGGCCGGCGATGAAATCCAGGCTAAGGTTATCAAGACTGATGACGGCGAAGGCGTTATTACACTTTCCAGAAAGAAACTTGAAGCTAATGCCAACTGGAATGAGATTGTTGAAGCTTATGATTCCAAAGAGATCCTGAATGTTAAGGTCTTAAGACAGGTCAACGGCGGAGTTATAGCTGCCTATAAAGAAGTAACTGGTTTTATTCCTCTTTCACAGCTTTCAGATAAGTACGTTGAGAACGCTGAGGAGTTCATCGGCCAGGATATCGATGTAAGAGTATCCAGAATAGACACCAGAAGAAACAGAGCTGTATTCTCACACAAGGTCATCGCACAGGAAGAGAAGCAGGCAAGACTTGAAGCTATCTGGAATACTTTATCTGAAGGAGATATCGTTGAAGGTAAGGTTATGAGATTCACAGACTACGGTGCTTTCGTAGATCTTGGCGGAATCGACGGACTTCTTCATATTTCCGAAATCTCCTGGGGTAAGCTCAGACATCCTCAGGAAGTGCTCAAGATCGGCGATACCGTTAAGGTCAAGATCTTAAGCATGAATGCTGAAAAAGGCAAGATTTCTCTTGGACTCAAGCAGTGCACACCTGAACCCTGGTCAGTGATCTATGACAACTATCAGGTTGGACAGATCGTTACCGGTAAGGTAGTTCAGATCAAGGATTACGGTGCATTCGTAGAACTTGAACCCGGTCTTGACGGACTTGTTCACATTTCAGAAGTAGCTCACAAGAGAGTAAACGATATCTCAGAAGAGATCAAGGTCGGCGAGACTGTACAAGCCAAGATCCTTGAGATCGATACAGAGAGAAAGAGAATCAGCTTATCCATCAAGCAGACCAAGGAACCTGAAGAAGAAGTTCCTGCTGAGGTTGAGGAAGCTGAGGAGATCGTTGAAGAAGCAGCTGCTGATACTGCTGAAGAGTAAAGATCAAATTGTATCAAAAAAGACCCGATTCACATTGGGTCTTTTTTAGTGCAATTTTATATTTTGGAACAGCAGAAGATCATAACTGTTCGGGTTTGTTTACCTGTCTGAAGGACTTGGTGAAAAGGATAATCACAGCGAACATCTCAAGTCTTCCTACTATCATAAGGAAGGAAAGATAAAAAAGAGAGAAGTTGCTGAACGTTCCATAGAAGCCCGAAACGCCGGGGCCGCCCAGTGCGATACCGGTGTTGGTGAAGGTTCCGATAGCAGTGGTAAGAGTCGTTTCCATGTCCAGATTATTCAGTCCGAGCACTATACAGGAGAAGAAAAGCACTACGAAATAGAGAAGTATATGTGCCGTGATCTCGCCGACTCTTTCAGCGGAGATCGCTTTTCCTGATATCTTGACTGCTTTGACCGCATTAGGATGGATCTGCTTGAAGATACTTCTGCCTATCAGCTTGAAAAGAACTGCTACCCTTATAACCTTAAGGGATCCCGAAGTGGACATTGAGCATCCGCCGATCAGGAGAAGTGTGAAAAGCACGACTACTGTAAAAGTAGGCCATTCCGCATAATCGCAGACGAAGTATCCTGAGGTAGAGATAAAGGATATTACCTGTGAGATGCTGTCCTTGAATGCGAGGAATGCGTTGGTATATGTCTTTTCGTGCAGAAGATCAAAGGTAATAAGTATAGTAGCGATAATTATTATCAGCCAGAAGGCCCTTACTTCGGCATTGCCGATAAGGGCTTTTTTTCTGCCGTTTATCATGTAGTAGTAGAGCGTATAGTTCATGGAGGAGAGCAGGGTGAAGATAATTATCACCGCCCTTATATAAACGGTCGAAAAGGCCTGGGCGTTTGCATTAGTTACAAGCAGTCCTCCTGTACTGATGCTGGAACAGGTATTGATGAAAGCATCAAAAGGAGAAAGCGGACCTGCCGCCAGTAAAATGAATTCCACGATACTGAACAGAGAGTAGGTTACATAAAGGAATCTTCCGGTGGAGGAGAATTTTCCTCCGACCTTTTCGATGGAAGGTCCTGTGGTCTCTGTGGAGGCGATGCTCTGCCCGCCAATACCGAGTGCGGGAAGTACGGATACTACGAGAACGAGTATACCCATTCCGCCTACCCAGTTTGAGATGGCTCTCCATGCTATCAATCCCTTAGGCATAGTATCCAGATCCATTACGGTACAGCCCGTAGTGGTAAAGCCTGCAGTAGCTTCGAAAAGAGATTGAATGAAGGTGTAGTCGTTACCCGCGAAGAAAAACGGGAGTGAACCCAGAAGTGAGCAATAGACCCAGCATAAGGTGGAAACGAAAAAGCCTTCATATGTCTTAAGCTTGAACTTGTGAGATTTAAGTCTGGAAAGAAGGAAGGAACCTATGAAGATATAGATCAAAGATACAGAAAACAGGGAGGTGGTCGTCTCATAGCTGTCCAACTTTGCAGAGATAAAGATGCACGGCAAAAGAGCCAATCCTACGATCAGCGTCAGCATGCCTATTATTTTGAAAAAAACTTTATCTCTTAATATTCGCATATCTTAAAAATCAGCTCCTGTCGGGATTCCAGTAATACTTTGAAAATAAAACAAGAACGGTATATATCTCAAGCCTTCCCGCTATCATGAGGAAGGAGCATATAAGTTTCGAGAAGGAATTTAGCATACTGTAATTAAATGCAGGTCCTATGAGACCGAACCCCGGACCGATGTTTCCGAGGCAGGAAGCGGCACATGAGAAACTTGTCATGAATCCCAGTCCGTTTATCGATATCAGAAGGGTGCCTATTATTACCGTAGCCATGTAAATGAACACGAAGCCGGTGGCCTTGATGGCGATATCGGAAGATATCTCATGTTCATTTATTGTTATCTTGCTTACACGATAGGGATGGATCCTCATCGAGAAACTTCTCTTGATGAGCTTCAGGCAGATCAGTATACGCGATACCTTGATACCGCCTGCGGTGGATGATGCACAGCCACCTATAAAGAAGAAACAGAAAAGTATCATCCTTGAAGTGGTGGGCCAGTTATCGTAGTTGCCGAAGGTGAAGCCTGTTGTTGTATTTACCGATACTACGTGGAAGAAAGAATCCAACAGATTATATCCTATGCTCTCGCCTGTCCTGAACCAGCAGTTGACTGCAAAGATAAGAAGAGCGCCGACTGCCATCACAATGGTGTAGAATCTGAGTTCCTGATCCTTAAGGAATACCTTGATGCCCTGGCGCCTGAATCTGTAGTAAAGATTGAAATTGACGCCTGCGATATACATAAAGACTATCAGTATGATCTTGACCTGAACAGAGAAACCGGATGCATTATCGTTGTAATTTGTGAATCCGCCTGTTGCGATGGTGCTGAATGCAGTAGTTATGGAGTCGAGCCAGCTCATATCCGATATTTTCAGAAGAAGGATGAGAGCAGCGGAAAGGATCATATATATCAGATAAAGCTCCTTTGCTGTATCTGCGAACTTGGCAGTAAATTTGCCTTTATCAGGACCAGGAGTTTCCGAATAGGCTGCGAGCTGTCCTCTGATTCCCCATGAAGGGATTATGGCAGCAAAAAGAACCACTATTCCCATACCTCCGAGCCAGTGGGTGAGGCTTCGAATGAGAAGTACGTATCCGGGTACGGACGAAAGATCGGTTATCACGGTAGCTCCCGTAGTCGTAAAGCCGGATGAGGATTCGAAAAATGCATCTATGAAGTTATCGAAAGTGCCGCTGATCAGATAGAACAGGGCACCTAATACACAAGCCGCAAGCCATATCAGGGTGACGATAAGCTGACCGGTCCTGGTGCTGATGGCTTTTTTGTTTTTCTTCATTAAGATGTTTTAACTCCTGCGAATGATTTTTTTGTTGGAGAAAAGGGCTTCAAGTTCGGGAAGGTCTGAAAGAAGGCAGAATACGGTCACTCTGTCATCTTCAAGTATTGCATCTTCACCGCCGGGGATATATACCTGGTTGCCTCTGTGGATAGCAGTGAAAAGTACACCTTCAGGAAGAGAAAGATCTTTCAGTTTCTTTCCTGTGATCTTCATTTCCTTGGAAGCGATGAATTCCAGGATCTCAGCCTGACCCTGAATGAGAAGAGAGCTGATGACGAGCTTGTCTCCCTGTATGTATCTGAGGATGGAACTGGTGATGATGTCAAGCGGATTAAGGGCCATGTCAACACCCATGCTTTCGATCAGTTCCTTGTAACCGTCATGGCTGACCTTGGAGATAACGTCTTCTATACCTCTGTGTTTTGCGAGGAGGGCAAGAAGCAGATTCTCTTCGTCGAAACCGGTAGCGGTAACGACGGCGTCCATGTTATCGATGTTCTCTTCATCCAGGAAGGTGCCGTCAGTGGCATCACCGCAGAGGATCATGACGCCTTCCAGCTGAGTGGAAAGGTAGTAGCAGCGCTGCTTATCCTTTTCGATAAGTTTAACGGAGATACCGAAATCAGCCAGTTTGGATGCGAGATAGAAACCGGTCTTTCCTCCGCCTATGATCATGACTTTCTGAAGATCGGTATATTTGCCTTTTTCATAGACTTTTTTGTGGAGCGTGGATATCTCATGGCGCTCGCCTGTAAGGTAGATGTAATCGTTCTCCTCTATAACTGTATCGCCGTGAGGAATGATGATCTTGCCGTTTCTGGAGATCGCTGCCACGAGCATATTGGGAAGTTCGGCAGAAACATCGCGCATGTTCATTCCTATGAGACTTCTGTATTTTTTTACCTTGAACTGAACGAGAGCAACTCTTCCGCTGGTAAAGATGCCGTTCGTAAGGGTGTATTTCTCAACAAGGTACTTGTAGATCTCATTGGTTATGGCAAGGTCGGGATTGACGGTATAGTCGATGGAGAAGAACTCCTTGATGGAACCCATGTGGTTCATGTATTCAGGGTCTCTAACTCTGGCAATGACTTTTTTGCAGCCGATGGATTTAGCCAGTGTGGAAATGACTATATTGGTCTCATCGGAATCCGTGCAGGCGATAAGGAAGTCACAGCTTCCGACACCGTTTTCCCTAAGGAAAGAAAGGGACTTGCCGTTTCCTGAAACGGTCATTACATCATAAAACTGTGATACCTTATGCAGGACCTCGTTTCTGTCATCCATTACGGTTATGGAGTGGCTGCTGCCTGAAAGGGCGGCGATTAGTTTCATACCGAGTTTACCTGCACCTACGATAACGATCTTCATGTTATTCCTCCGGAAAAATACTTAAATTACTCATATTTTCACAAATTACTATTATATTACAAATGATTTTTTATTACAAGATATTACGGAAATTAAAGAGGTATGGTTTTGGACAGAAAACTGCTTGGATACAAGGGTGAAGAACTGGCATGTTATGTTATGAAAGAGAGAGGCTATGAGATCATTGCCAGAAACTACATAACGAAACTCGGAGAGATCGATATCATAGCTTACAAAGACGGAGTACTGGTATTCTGCGAAGTAAAGACAAGGCTTGCAGGCCCGTACGGGGATGGCAGGGAAGCTGTGAATATCAGGAAACAGAGTAAAATCAGAAAATGTGCCGAGATATTCATGATGTCGACAGGCATATCTTATGATTATTGTGAGTTCCACGTGATCGAGATAACGATAGAGCATCTGGGCAACTGTTTTTAGGAGGTGATTCGATGCTTGCGATAACAAAGACTGCAGCTCTTATGGGAATAGACGGAGCAGCTGTAACTGTGGAAGCGGATTCCTCAAGGGGGCTTCCGGCTTTTCAGGTAGTAGGAATGGGCGATGCGGGAGTAAAGGAGGCAGGAGACAGAGTCAAGACTGCCGTTATAAACTGCGGATACGAATATCCTAAAGGACGGATAACGATAAATCTTTATCCTGCCTGGATAAGAAAGAAGGGAAGCCATTTCGACTTTCCCATCGCCATGGCGATACTGGTATTATCGGGTGTGCTCAAGCAGGAACATCTCGGAGGCAAGGCTTTTATAGGGGAGCTCACGCTTGAAGGGAGACTGGTCCCGGTGAGAGGTATACTTCCGATGATGAGAGGTCTGCCCGATGATATAAAAGAAGTCTACGTTCCGTTAGGCAATATGAGAGAGGCGTATCTTTCATCCGGAGAAAGGAATATAAGAGTGATGGGTATAGGTTCTCTGTCAGATGCTGTTGATCACTTCAGGAAGGGTACGGGAGAATTCTATACAGAGGAGACTATACAGGGAACAACAAAAAACGCAATGCCGGATTTCAGAGATGTCAAAGGACAGCGAAGTGCCAAAGAAGCAATAGTTACGGCGATAGCAGGAGGCCACGGACTCCTGATGATGGGACCGCCGGGGACGGGAAAGTCCATGCTCGCAAGAAGGATACCGACGATACTGCCTGAAATGACTAAAGAGGAACAGCTTGAGACATCTGTGATATATTCGGTCACGGGAGGTCTGAGCGACAAGATGCCTGTGATCACTGAAAGACCGTTCAGAAAACTCCCCGAAAGGGTGACGGAAGCAGCGATCCTGGGAGGAGGAAAGGATCCCGTTCCGGGAGAAGTTTCAAAGGCGCATAACGGAGTCCTTTTTATAGATGAATTCCTCGAACATCCGCGTGAAATAATAGAGTGCCTGAGACAGCCGATGGAAGAAAAGAGCGTGCTGCTGGTAAGAAAGGGAGAAAGGTTCGTCTTTCCTGCGGATTTTTTGCTGGTAGGTGCGTCGAATCCCTGTAAATGCGGATATTTCGGAGACAGGGAGATAATGTGTACCTGCACCCAGTCGGAGATAGACAGGTACAGATCCAGGCTGTCCGGTCCTATGACTGACAGGATAGACATATGCATCGAACTTCCGAGAATAGATTACGCAAGCTTAATGAGTGAAGACACGCAGTCAACGAATGAAATGAAGGAACTGGTCGTGAAAGCGATGGAAATACAGAAAGAAAGATTCAAGGGAACAGGGATAAGATACAATTCTGCGATGAATGAAGCCATGGTCAGGGAGTTTTGCCCGTTGGGAAGAAGCGAAGAAATGCTCATGGAAAGAGCCTACTCGAGATACAGCCTGAGTCCGAGAAAGTATTTCAGGGTGCTGAAACTCGCAAGGACCATCGCAGACGTAAGAGAGAAGGAAAACATAGATGAGAGAGCGATCAGCTCGGCCCTGGCATATACAAGATTCATGAATGATAAGGATGACAGTATTTAAAGGAGAATGATCATGACGGATACAGGAAAAATAGTATATATTCCGGCGGAGTGTGAAAATTTTCCGGAAAGGCTCATGTTTGAGAACGAGCCGCTCAAGGGTATATACTGTAAGGGAAATGCAGAACTTCTGAAAAAGAGGAGCATTGCGATCGTCGGCTCCAGAAAATGCAGCGAATACGGCAAACGGGTAGCTATGAAGATTGCTCAGGAAGCAGTTTCAAACGGATTCTGTGTAGTCAGCGGCATGGCTATAGGAATAGACAATTTCGCTCATCAGGGATCGCTTCAGGCAGGCGGTAATACCATAGCGGTGCTGGGGACCGGTGCTGATATCTGCTATCCACCGCAGCATAGGAAACTTTACGGAGAGATATGTTCCAGAGGTCTGATAGTTACTGAATACCCGCCCGGAACAGAAGCTATGCCTTACAGGTTCCCTCAGAGGAATCGTATAATCGCGGGCCTTTCGGAGGCTGTAGTGGTTGTAGAAGCAAGATCGGGAAGCGGCTCTCTCATAACAGCAGAACTGGCTGATTCACAGAATAAGCCGGTTTTTGCCGTTCCCGGAAATATCACGAGCCAGTACAGTCTGGGAACTAACCGCCTGATAACAGAAGGAGCACTGGCCATAGCTGTCATAGACGACATATTCAGATACCTGGGCGTGGAACCCGGTTTAAGTGAAGAGGAGCTGGCTGAACTCGGCGAAGATGAGAGGAAGATATACGAACTTGTAAAAGCCGAAGGAGAGCTTTTCATGGATGAAATATGCGCAAGACTTGATATCGATCCTTTCCTGGCAAACAGCGTGACGGCCATCCTCGAGATAAAGGGTTTCGTTACCTTCAGCATGGGGAGAGTGATGCCTGCCAGGTTCTGAGCCTGTGCCCGAAAATAAAAATAGTCTTGCAAATTGTATTTTTTTCTTCTATTATATAGCCTTGTAGGAAAGTGTATTATTTCGGAGGTATCATGGCAAAGACACTTGTTATAGTAGAATCGCCCTCTAAAGCCAAGACGATCGGCAAATATCTGGGCAGCACATATAAGGTTATCGCTTCTGTAGGTCACGTAAGAGATCTTCCCAAGAGCAAGATGGGAATCAATATAGAGAATGACTTTGAGCCTGAATATATCCAGATCAGGGGAAAAGGCGAACTGATAAAGGAACTCAAGAAGGAAGCTCAGGAAGCTTCAAAGGTATATCTCGCTACCGACCCGGACCGTGAAGGAGAGGCGATCTCATGGCACCTGTGCCATATCCTCGGACTGGATCCCAAAGAACCGGTAAGAGTCACCTTCAATGAGATCACAAAGGATACCGTGAAGGCAGCTATCAAACAGCCCAGACCCATCGACCTGAGCCTTGTTGATGCACAGCAGGCGAGACGCGTTCTGGACAGGCTCGTCGGCTATGAAATAAGCCCCATTCTCTGGAGAAAGGTCAGAAAGGGACTGTCTGCAGGAAGAGTGCAGTCAGCGACTCTCAAGATCATCTGCGACAGGGAGAGGGAAATAGAAGCTTTTGTTCCCAAGGAATACTGGAATATCACGGTGGACTTTGAGAATGAGAAGCCTTTCAGCGGCAAGGTCACCGAGTATAAGGGAGAAAAGCTCATCCTTTCGTCCGAAGAAGAGACAAAAAAAGCAGTAAATGATCTGGAGCAGGGCACATATAAGGTGTCTTCCGTGACTAACAAAGAAAGGATAGCTAAGGCATTTGCTCCTTTTACAACGAGTTCAATGCAGCAGGATGCATCGAACAAACTGGGATTCACGACTAAAAAGACGATGTCAGTGGCCCAGAAGCTTTACGAGGGTATCAATGTTCCGGGAAGAGGCACTATGGGTCTCATCACTTACATGAGAACCGACTCTGTAAGGATTTCGGATGAGGCCAGAAAAGCATGCTATGCATACATAACCGAAAACATCGGAAAAGAATATACCGCATATAACGTATACCAGAATAAGAAAAAGGATATCCAGGATGCTCATGAGGCTATCAGACCTGCGAACGTTTTCGTTGATCCCGAGGAGATCAGGGATGTGGATAAAGACCTCTACAGACTCTACAAACTCGTGTGGGAAAGATTCGTCGCAAGCCAGATGGCGCCTGCAAGGTTCGACACCACTCAGGTAAACATCGAAAACGGAGACTATACGCTCAAGGCGTACGGATCCATCAGGACCTTCCAGGGATATCAGAAGATATACGCTTCAGGCAGGGATGAGGATAAAGATAAAGCGCTTCCGCCTCTTAAGGAAGGGGACGTACTCACTGCAAAGGAAGTGAACACAGAACAGAAATTCACTGAACCTCCGCAGAGATTCACCGAAGCCTCTCTTGTAAGAGAGATGGAGGAAAAGAACATAGGAAGACC
>CACZGZ010000001.1 GCA_902780845.1 uncultured Eubacteriales bacterium | reverse complement strand
ACAGCATTCGCTCTCGACACAGACGGAGACTTTGCTCCCGACAGTGAAGAGGCTGTATTTGACGGTGCGTTCCACGAATCATACTTCCAGTCAGCTCCTTACTTTGCATTAAGGATCGACGGAATCGAACTGCTCAATGAGGCTTACTAATTTTTAAAAAGATCAATATTACCGGAAGAGGACTGAATAAGTCCTCTTTTGGGTTTTTATGTTTTATGGCTCATGCTTGACTTTGTAGCATGATGTAAAAGAGCTGTACGCGTATTTCATCACTAATGAAAGGAAAAAGCGATGTCAGAAACCACACATGCAGTGGAATTCAGAGGGATAACCAAGAGATTCGGATCCAACGTTGCCAATGATTCGGTGGATCTTTATCTGGATCGCGGCGTGATCATGTCTCTTCTGGGAGAGAACGGTTCCGGAAAGACCACTCTCATGAATATGCTGGCCGGGATATATTTCCCCGATGAGGGAGAGATCCTGATCGACGGCAAGCCGGTATCCATCAAATCCCCGAAAGATGCCTTCGACAACAAGATAGGAATGATCCATCAGCACTTCAAACTGGTGGACGTGTTTACGGCTGCTGAGAATATCGTTCTGGGACTGAAGGAAGAAGGCAAGCTGGACAGGAAGGTCATCTCCGCCAGAGTAAAGGAGATCGGAGAGAAATACGGTTTCGAGATAGATCCGGATAAGAAGATCTACGAGATGTCCGTATCCGAGAAGCAGACCGTAGAGATCATCAAGGTCCTCTACAGGGGAGCGGATATCCTTATCCTGGACGAGCCTACGGCGGTGCTTACGCCTCAGGAGACCGAGAAGCTGTTCAATGTGCTGAAGGCCATGAAGGAGGACGGCAAGTCAATCATCCTCATCACCCACAAGCTGAACGAGGTAATGGCTATATCCGACGTTGTCACCGTTCTCAGAAAGGGCAAATACATCGGTGCTGTCAAGACGGCTGAAACCAACGAAAAAGAACTCACGGAAATGATGGTGGGACACAAGATCTCACTTAATATAGACAGGCCGGAGCCTGTGGATCCCAAGCCGAGACTCACGGTGGCAGGGCTTACCGTAAGAGACAGCGAGGGAATGATAAGACTCGACGACGTGGGCTTCATAGCCTTCGGAGGAGAGATCCTTGGAATCGCCGGTATTGCAGGTTCGGGACAGAAGGAACTTCTGGAATCCATAGCAGGCTTAAGACACATCTCCAAGGGATCCATAATCTATACTCCTGAGGGAAAGAGTCCCGCGGAACTTGTGGGAAAGACCCCCATGGAGATCAAGGATGCCGGAGTATCCCTGGCCTTCGTTCCCGAAGACCGACTGGGCATGGGCCTTGTAGGCGGCATGGGAATGACCGGGAACATGATGCTCAGGTCCTGGAACAAGGGAAAAGGCATCTTCGTCGATACCAAGGGCCCTGAAAAGCTTGCGGAGAAGGTACTTGAAGACCTGGACGTAAAGACTCCCGGAATCGACTACCCCGTAAGAAAGCTGTCCGGCGGAAACGTACAGAAGGTACTGGTAGGGCGTGAGATCGCCCAGGCGCCGACCGTGCTCATGAGCGCCTACGCAGTCCGCGGACTGGACATACACACCTCATTCACGATCTATAATATGATGACAGCAGAGAAGATGAAGGGCGTTGCCGTTATCTTCGTAGGAGAAGATCTGGATGTGCTTCTGGAACTCTGCGACAGGATACTGGTCCTTTGCGGAGGAAAGGTATCGGGCATCGTAGATGCCAGAAAGACGACTAAGGAAGAAGTCGGACTTCTAATGACAAAGCTCGGCGGAAAGGAGGATAATTAAATGAAAGAAAGAGAACCTCTTATCCGTCTTACCAAACGGCAGAATATGGCCAAGTCCAGGATCTGGCTCATCAGGCTCGGAGCTCTGGTCTTCGCCATCATCCTCGGCGGACTGGTATTCATGATCGCAGGAGCAAATCCTCTGACTGCCTATGGAACCATCCTTTCCGGATCTCTCGGAAAGGTCACCGGAATCAGACAGGTAGTGAAGACGGCGGTGCCGCTTCTCGGAACTGCCCTTGCTCTCGCACCCTGCTTCGCCATGAGGTACTGGAACATCGGTGCTGAAGGACAGATCACCATGGGAGCCATGGCGGCGACGTTCTTTGCGATAAATATGGCAAAATCGATGCCTTCACCCATCCTCCTCATAGTGATGGGTATAGCGTCCATCGTATTCGGCGCAATCTGGGCAGGGATCCCGGCGCTTTTCAAAGCCAACTGGGGAACCAACGAGACCCTGTTCACCCTGATGATGAACTACATAGCCATCGGCATCGTCGGCTGGCTTCAGGGCGGCCCCTGGGAGGGCAAACCGGGTTCACAGATCATACCCATGTTCGAGCAGTCAGCTGTGCTTCCGAAGGTGTTCGGAGTGCACATCGGCTGGATCATAGTGCTTATCCTCACCGTGTTCATGTACATCTACATGTCCAAAACAAAACACGGCTATGAGATAAAGGTTCTGGGAGAATCCGAGAACACAGCAAGATATGCCGGAATGAACGTCAGGAAGGTCACCATCAGGACGGCCTGCCTGTCAGGCGGTATCGCCGGCCTCGTAGGCTTCATGGTAGCATCCGGCGCCAACCAGACCCTCTACTCAGACGTAGCAGGCGGCGTGGGATTCACGGCTATCACGGTCACATGGCTCGCACAGCTCAATCCCTTCGCCATGGTTGCGATCTCCATAATGCTGGCAGTTCTTTCCAAGGGAGCGTCCAGCATTCAGACAACTCTCGGAGTTCCCGCATCCATCTCGGATATCATCACCGGTATCATCCTGCTCTGCATGCTGGGATGCGAATTCTTCATCAACTACAAGATGATATTCAGAGGAAAGGAAGAGTATCATGAAGAGGCAGCGCCCGTAAAACCGGCGCCTGCAGCAGGAGAGGAGGCGGCTAAATGAACTTCAATATAATAGGACTTATCAGAGCCGCCATCATAAACGGCACACCGCTTCTCTTCGGAACTTCAGGAGAGATACTTACAGAAAAATCAGGAAACCTCAACCTGGGTGTTGAAGGTCTCATGTTCATGGGAGGAGCCTTCGGTCTCATGGGAGCCTTCGTCTACGGAAACGCAGCAGGGGACAATGCATCCGGCGCAGTGGCCGTAGCAATCGCTCTCCTCTGTTCCTTCGGTATAGGCTGCATAGGATCCCTGATCTTCAGCTTCCTGACCATAACCTTAAGAGCAAACCAGAACGTAACGGGTCTCGCCCTTACCATCTTCGGTACCGGAGTAGGCCAGTTCGTGGGAGAGCTCATGAGGATCAAGGTGGGCGGAAACGTCACCATCTCAAACGCTTTAAAGGATGCCTTCGCGGAACCCATACTTCCGGAGGCGCTTCAGAAGATCCCGGTCATCGGACAGATACTTTTCAGCTACAATCTGTTCGTATATCTGGGCGTAGTAATGGCTCTCGTGATGGCCTGGTTCATGAAAAAGACCCGCAAGGGACTTTTCCTCTCGGCCGTGGGAGAGTCGCCGGCGACGGCTGATGCCGCCGGCATCAACGTAACGAAGTACAGATACCTGGCCACCGTCATCGGCGGCGGCATCAGCGCCGTAGGCGGCATGGTGTACACCATGACCATCGCCGGCTCGGTCTGGAACCACAGCGGACTTTCAGGTGAAGGCTGGGTAGCCGTAGCCCTTGTAATCTTCTGCCTGTGGAGACCGATGAATGCGCTTTGGGGTTCAGCTCTCTTCGGAGCTCTCCTCATCCTGTATCTGAGACTGCCCATCCCGTTCCTGCCCACGCAGATATATAAGATCGTACCTTATATAGCTACTGCCATCGTGCTCATCATGGTATCCATGAGGCAGAGGAGAGAGGATCAGCCTCCTCAGGGACTGGGACTGAACTACTTCAGAGAAGACCGTTAATTAAAAGCTGCCGGAAGACAGCGTGAATAATAAAAAGTAGAAAGGAATTATTACCAATGGACAAGTTTTTTGAGATCTCTAAGAGAGGCTCTACTGTAAGGACCGAGATCTTCGCAGGCCTTACAACATTCTTTGCGATGGCGTACATCATCATCGTCAACCCCAACCAGGTAACCGGCTTCAGCGAGGGCCTGGGTCAGGTATGGAACGCGGTTTACGTAGGTTCCATCCTGGTAGCAGTAATAGGAACCCTTATCATGGGACTCTATGCCAAGATGCCTTTTGCACAGGCATGCGGCATGGGACTCAACTCCTTCTTCTTCGTAAGCTTCATACTTCCTGAACTTATGAACGGAGGAGACCCCGTCGAAGGATATCACGCCGGACTCGTTATCGTATTCATCTCCGGTCTCGTATTCCTGATCCTGTCATTCACAGGCGCAAGACAGTACATCGCCAAGGCTATGCCTCCCGCACTCAAGGTCTCTGTATCCGCAGGTATCGGTCTCTTCATCGCATACATCGGATTCCAGAACGTAGGCTTCATCCAGGACAATCAGTACACCCTTACTCAGCTCGTTGACATCCACGGTGCCATCGCTAACGGCGAACTCCTTAACGTAGTTCCCGCCATCCTGGCATTCGTTGGCTTCCTCATCATCGTCATCCTCGGAAAGCGCGGAGTCAGAGGAAACGTCATCATAGGAATGTTCGTAACAGCTTTCTTCTATTACATCATCGTAAGAGAAGTACCCAGCTTCGACTACTCACAGGTAGGACAGTCCTTCAAGGACTTTGCTGAAGTAGGAGTCTTCGGAGTATTCACCGCAGGTTCATGGCATGCAGCATTCAGCCCTGAACTGGTCGGAGGCGTGCTGGGCGGCATCATGCTGGTAGTTGCATTCTGTCTGGTAGACATGTTCGATACCATCGGAACCCTCTACGGAACAGCATCCGAAGCTGACATGCTGGACGAGAACGGCGACCCCATCAACCTCGACAAGTGCATGATGGCAGACTCCACAGCAACAGTTGTCGGAGCAATGCTCGGAACATCCACCTGCACCACTTTCGTTGAATCCGCAACAGGCGTATCCGCAGGCGGACGTACAGGTCTCACATCAGTGATAGTAGCTATATGCTTCTTCCTCTGCCTGTTCCTGACACCTCTTGCTTCCGTAGTACCCGCATGCGCTACATCTCCTGCTCTCGTTTACGTAGGAGTTCTCATGCTCGGAAATGTTAAGAAGATCGACATGACAGACCTTGCTTCCTCAGCTGTAGGCTTCATGACCATCATCTCCATGCTCCTTACATATTCCATCGCTAACGGAATCGGTATCGGTGCCATCACTTACACCGCTATCACCATTTTCACAGGAAAATATAAATCAAAAGACATCATGGTAACCATCATCGCACTGCTCTTCATCCTGAAGTTCTGCATGATCACCATGTAATACAAGACACATCAGGCCGGCTTCCAGGGGGGCCGGCCTTTTAAAAGCATCAATGTCAGACATAAAAGATAAAACGTTAAACAACAAAAAAGACAACGCCACCGCCGGATACATAATGGTACTCTGCGCGGGAGTCCTCTGGGGAAGCATCGGCTTCTTCGTGAGGAAACTCAGCGAAATAGGAGTGGACACAGGTCTTACTGCCTTCATGAGGATTTTTTGCGGTTGGCTGATTCTGATACCGCTTCTTCTCGTCATGAGCATGAAGACGGGAAAGAACTACTTCAGGATCTCCAAGAAGGGACTCCTTCAGTGTGTTTTGATGGGTATAGTCACCCAGGCTTTCTTCAATCTGTCGTACAGCGGCTGCATAAACAGCGTGGGAGTAGCCATGGGTTCGGTCCTTCTTTATACGGCACCCATCTTCGTCAGCATCCTGTCGAGACTTCTCTTTAAGGAGGAGATAAACGCCAGGAAGGGCATTTCGCTTGTGATAAACCTGCTGGGATGCTTCATCATGGTCACGGGCGGTGACTTAAGCGTCCTCAAGGTGTCCGGTATAGGCATCCTTCTCGGAGTGGGAGCGGGCTTCTTCTACGCCATGGTAACGATCCTGGGGAAGTTTACCTCGGATGAGGTGGATCCCTTCACTTTGGTGTTCTATAACTTCCTCTTCGGCTGGATATCACTTGCCGTGTTCACGAACCCCATACCGAAGATCGCAGCGGTCTCAAGCCCCTACTTCTGGCTTCTGGGCTTCGGATACGGACTCATCCCCACGGTGGGTTCCTACCTGTTCTACATGAACGGCATATCCCATGATGTGGAGCTTTCCAGAGTTCCCATCATCGCTTCGGTTGAACCCATAATCGCCACCCTGATCGGCTTGCTCGTGTTCAGCGAGAACATCGGGATCATCAATGCCATCGGACTGGTCATCGTGCTTTTCTCCATCGTCCTCATGAACTCCGGAAGAAAAGAAAAAGCCGATGGATAGCCTATTTTCAAGGCTTCACTTGCAACTGCAGAACGTTTAATGTATAATAACTCTGTTGGATACGAATATTTAAAGAGAGGTAAAGCATATGTATCATGAAATGACAATTGCTGGACTTAAGAGACAGCTTCCCCTTTGCAAAGTTACAGACGACCTTTATATCGCAGCTTTCATCATGTTCTCCGACGTGGAGATCACCAAGGCAAGCGCTGCAGAACTTCTGAAGAAGGCGCCTGAGTTTGATGTTCTTCTGACTGCAGAGGCTAAGGGAATTCCTCTCTGCTATGAAATGGCCCGTCAGGCAGGCACTGACAACTATGTCATCGCCCGCAAAGGCCCCAAGCTTTACATGGAAAACCTGCTGACCACAGATGTTGACTCCATCACTACGGATCACATCCAGATGCTTTGCATCGGTCAGAGAGAAATAGATATGATCAAGGACAAGAGAGTCCTCATCGTGGATGACGTTATCTCCACAGGGGAATCCCTGAGATCCCTGGAGAACCTGGTAGAACGCGCCGGAGGAAACATCGTAGGACGTTTCGCAGTGCTGGCAGAAGGAGACGCTCTCGGAAGAGAGGACATCACCTATCTGGAGGAACTGCCGGTGTTCAACCCGGATGGAACCATCAAGAAATAAGCGAAAGCAACCGGAGCCATCAGGGAACTGATGGCTCATATTATTTTAGACCGAGGTAGAAAAAATGACTAAGTATGACGTTATAATCGTCGGCGCTGGCCCGGGAGGAGTTTTTGCGGCTCACGAATTCGCAAAAAAATCTCACAGCCTCAAGATCGCATGTTTTGAACAGGGAAACGAACTCTCCAAGAGGCACTGCCCCATAGACGGAGAGAAGGTCAAGTCCTGCATCCACTGCAAGACCTGCTCCATCATGAGCGGTTTCGGCGGAGCGGGAGCGTTCTCCGACGGCAAATACAACATAACCAACGAGTTCGGAGGCAATCTCTACGAGTATATCGGACATCAGAAGGCCATCCGCCTGATGAAGTACGTTGACGAGATAAACATGGACCACGGCGGAGCAGGCACGAAGCTCTTCTCCACCGCCAACTCAGGCATCAAGAAGAAATGCTTCGAGCACGACCTGAAGCTCCTGGATGCTCAGGTGAGACACCTGGGAACCGATAAGAACTACGTGGTTCTTGAGAACCTCTATAACGAGATTAGGGAAAAGGTGGAGTTCTTCTTCAACACTCAGGTAACCAAGGTCAGGAAGACCGAAACAGGCTATGAGATCGAGACCACCAAGGGCGACTTTGCCTGCGACAAGCTCATCATCTCCGTAGGCCGTTCCGGATCCAAATGGATGGAAAGCGTCTGCGACGACCTGGATATCGTTACACATTCAAACCGTGTGGATATCGGAGTAAGAGTCGAACTTCCTCATGAAGTATTCTCACATCTTACCGACGAACTCTACGAGTCAAAGATCGTCTACAGAACAAAGAACTATAACGACCTCGTGAGGACCTTCTGCATGAACCCCCACGGAGTAGTCGTTAACGAAAATACCAACGGTATCGTCACGGTAAACGGACACAGCTACGAAGATCCCGCTCTCCACACGGAGAACACCAACTTCGCGCTTCTGGTTACCAAGCACTTCACCGAGCCCTTCAAAGAATCCAACGAGTACGGCGAAAGCATAGCCCGTCTTTCCAATATGCTGGGCGGCGGCGTGATCGTTCAGCGCTTCGGAGACCTCATCAAGGGAAGAAGGACCAACGAGAGCAGACTTAAGGAGAGCTTTGTGAGACCCACTCTCTCCGCTACTCCCGGAGACCTTTCACTGGTGATCCCCAAGAGGATCATGGACGATATCATCGAGATGGTATACGCACTGGACAAGATCGCTCCCGGAACTGCCAACCACGATACTCTTCTGTACGGAGTCGAGGTCAAGTTCTACAACATGAACGTTGAACTGGATGAGAACCTGGAGACGACCTGCAAGGGACTCTACGTCATCGGAGACGGCTCCGGAGTCACCCACTCCCTGTCACACGCATCCGCAAGCGGAGTGTTCGTAGCGAGAAAGATCCTTGAAGGATACGCTTTATAAAGAACAAAAAATGGAACAGCTGAATCTATTTGAAAACGAAATACCGCAGCCGCTGGCTGCCCGCTTAAGGCCGAGAGACCTGGACGAATACGTAGGCCAGGAGCACTTGCTGGGAGAAGGCAAAGTCCTCCGCAGGCTGATCGAGAGCGACCAGGTATCATCCATGGTATTCTGGGGACCTCCCGGAGTGGGCAAGACCACCCTGGCAAGGATCATAGCCAAGCGCACCAAGGCCGCCTTCATCGACTTTTCCGCCGTCACATCCGGCATCAAGGAGATCAAGCAGGTGATGCAGCAGGCCGAGGAGAACCGCAAGTTCGGTGAGAAGACTATCCTCTTCGTGGATGAGATCCATCGCTTCAACAAAGCCCAGCAGGACGCATTCCTGCCCTTCGTTGAAAAGGGATCCATAATCCTGATCGGAGCCACGACTGAGAACCCGTCCTTTGAGATCAACGGAGCTCTTCTTTCCAGGTGCAAAGTATTCGTCCTCCAGGCTTTATCCGCAGACGACCTTGTGAAGCTTCTCAAGCACGCCTTATCAGACGAGAGGGGTTTCGGAGGCCAGGAGATAAAGATAGATGAGGATATGCTTTACATGATCGCGAACTTCGCAAATGGCGATGCCAGGACGGCGCTCTCCACTCTCGAGATGGTCATCTTAAATGGCGATGTCGACAAGAAGGGTGTGACTACAGTAACTCCCGAGACCCTGGAACAGTGCATCTCCAAGAAATCGTTATTATACGATAAAGACGGCGAAGAGCACTATAACCTGATCTCTGCTCTTCATAAGTCCATGAGGAATTCCGATCCTGACGCTGCAGTCTACTGGCTCGCCAGGATGCTGGAAGCCGGGGAGGATCCTTTGTACGTGGCAAGACGCGTCCTGAGATTCGGGGCAGAGGACATCGGCCTCGCGGATCCCAGAGCCATGGAGATAGGTGTGGCCGCATACCAGGCCTGCCACTTCATCGGAATGCCCGAGTGCACCGTGCACCTGGCAGAGGCTGTCATCTACATGTCCATGGCACCTAAGTCGAACGCCATGGAAGTGGCTTACATGACCGCAAAAAACGATGCCGTGAAAATGATGGCGGAACCCGTACCGCTTCACATCAGAAACGGAGTCACAAAGCTGATGAAAGAGGTCGGCTACGGCAAGGGCTACAAATATGCCCACGACTACGAGGGCCATATCACCGCCATGCAGTGCCTGCCGGATTCCCTTCAGGGAAAGGAATACTTCAGACCATCCGAAAACGGCCTGGAATCCAAGTACAAAGAACGCCTGAAACAGATCAAAGACTGGAAAAAGGCACATAGAGAAGACTGAAGAAACGCTGCCGGCCGGCAGCGTTTTCAATTGTTTCCGACTCCGGCTCTTCTTAAGAGACCATAACCTTTACATAAAGAAAAAATTATCGATCTGAGCGCTATCGCCCTTGAAAACAGCAGGGGCTTGGTGTACACTATATATGTAAGAGTTTGCGCGTAAGCGCAGAAGAGAAATCAAAAAATGATCAAAGTCATAAGAGAAAAGGAGATCAATCAAATGGCGATCAGAGTTGGAATCAATGGATTTGGTAGAATTGCAAGAGTCATCATCCGCGCAGCAATGAATTGCCCGGACGTGGACATCCGCGCTATTAACTGGAGAAACGCAGACCTGGATTATCTGGTTTACATGCTTAAGTATGACAGCATCTTCGGAAGATTCCCGAAGAGCCTGGACCACGATGACACAGGCGTTTTCATCGATGGAAAGCACATCGAGGTATATAAGTATTCAGACGCTAAGGAAATTCCCTGGAAGGCTGCAGGCGTTGACTATGTTATCGACTGCACCGGCGCATACGTAACCACAGACAAGGCTATGGACCACATCGAAGCAGGAGCCAAGCACGTCATCATTTCAGCTCCCGCCAAGGATAAGGTAACTCCCACTTTCGTATACGGCGTAAACCAGGAGACATATTCATCTGACATGCAGGTAGTTTCAAACGCATCCTGCACCACCAACTGCCTCGCACCTCTCATGAAGGTAGTTGAGGACAACTGGGGAATCAAGGAAGGACTCATGTCCACCATCCACGCTGCAACAGCCAAGCAGAAGGTAGTAGACGCCAAGTCCCTCAAGGACTGGAGAACAGGAAGATCCGTATTCGGAAACGTTATTCCTTCCACCACGGGAGCAGCTAAGGCAGTAGGCCTCGTAATTCCTTCCCTTCAGGGAAAGATGACAGGTATCTCCTACAGAGTTCCCACAGCTGACGTATCCGTTATCGACGTTAACATCGTTACCGAGAAGCCCACTTCACACTGGCAGCTCCGTGAGAAGATCAAGGAAGCTTCCGAGACTTACATGAAGGGCGTTATCGAGTACGTAGACGATGAAGTAGTATCCGGCGACTTTGTAGGTGATCCCTGCACATCCATCTTCGATGCCAGACAGACCATCGAGCTGAACGACCACTTCTTCAAGCTCATCGCTTACTACGACAACGAATTCGGTTACTGCTCCAACCTCCTCAACATGCTTCACCACATGGCAAAGGTTGACGGAAACCTTTAATATTTTGAACCGCAGACCGGGAAGCCCAGCGCTTCTCGGTTTTTGTTTGCTGAGATTTGTCGATTTACGCGTACTAACCTTGAAAACGCAAATAATACGCGTAAAGTTTTGACTACAATTACGCGTCTTTTTCCCGAAATCCGCAAAAGTACGCGTAATTGTCTGTCGTATTTTACGCGTCTTTTTCCCGAAATCCGCAAAAGTACGCGTAACTGTCTGTCGTATTTTACGCGTCTTTTTCCCGAAATCCGCAAAAGTACGCGTAATTGTCTGTCGTATTTTACGCGTCTTTTTCCTGAAATCGGCAAAAGTACGCGTAATGGCGTGCCATATTTTACGCGTACTTTTTTAGAAAACTGCAGTAATACGCGTAAATCCCGTAAGAACCACAATATACTGGCATACTTGACTCAAGTATGATATAATATATAGCGCTGAAAATCGGACTTGAAGCAGCCCCGCACACGGGACCGCAAAAAACATACATTTTACAGAAAGGAAAGCCCGGCAAAGATGCTTTGCGGAAGGGCGGAAAATCAAAATGGGTTTACTTGAAAAAATTTTTGGGGACGTTAATTCTAAAGAAGTAAAAAAGCTCGATAAGATCGCTGACGAAGTCCTGGCACTTGAGGGGAAGTATGAGGCCATGGATGACGACGAGCTGAGAGCCATGACGCCGAAACTCAAGGAGCGTCTGGCAAACGGCGAGACTCTCGACGATATCCTTCCGGATGCCTTTGCGGTATGCAGGGAGGCTGCATGGAGAGTTCTCAACATGAAGCACTACAGGGTGCAGATCGTCGGCGGTATCGCGATCCATCAGGGAAGGATCGCCGAGATGAAGACCGGTGAAGGAAAGACCCTCGTGGCTACCCTTCCGGTATATCTGAACGCACTTGAGGGAAAAGGCGTTCACGTAGTAACTGTAAACGACTATCTGGCCAAGCGTGACGCTGACTGGATGGGCCAGATCTACGCATGGCTGGGGCTCACCGTAGGCTGTGTGGTCCACTCGCTGGACAACGCCCAGAGAAAAGCCGCGTATGAATGCGACATCACCTACGGTACGAACAACGAATTCGGTTTCGATTACCTTCGCGACAACATGGCGATCTATAAAGAGAACCTGATCCAGAGGGAACTCAACTTCGCCATCGTCGACGAGGTCGACTCCATCCTGATCGATGAAGCCAGAACCCCTCTCATCATCTCCGGAAGAGGAGACGATTCCACAGACCTTTATGCGAAAGCTGACAAGTTCGTAAAGGATCTGAAACTCGAAGAAGACTATACCATGGACGAGAAGGACAAGAAGGTAATGCTCACAGAAGAGGGCGTGGCCAAGGCTGAGAGATATTTCAACCTTGACAACTTCGGAGATCCCGAGAGCATGGAATACAACCATCACGTGCTGAACGCCCTGAAGGCTCACGCCATGATGAAGAGGGATATAGACTACATCGTCCAGGACGGCGAGATCATCATAGTAGATGAATTCACCGGACGTCTGATGTACGGAAGACGTTACTCCAACGGCCTTCATCAGGCTATCGAAGCCAAGGAAGGCATGAAGATCAGATCCGAGTCCAAGACCCTCGCGACCATCACCCTCCAGAACTACTTCAGGATGTATAACAAGCTTGCAGGTATGACCGGTACCGCAAGGACTGAGGAAGAAGAATTCCGCGATATCTACGGAATGGACGTAGTTGAGATCCCCACCAACAAGGAGATCATCCGTCAGGATCTGGACGACGCGGTGTTCGGCACCCAGAAGGCCAAGTACAAGGCGATCATCGACAGGATCTGCGAAGTGCACGCTACGGGTCAGCCTGTACTCGTAGGTACCGTATCCATCGAGATATCGGAACTCCTTTCAGAGATGCTGAACAAAAGAGGCGTGCCGCATTCAGTACTGAACGCAAAGAAGCATGAGAAGGAAGCTCAGATCGTAGCTGAGGCAGGTAAGAAAGATGCCGTTACCATCGCCACCAACATGGCAGGCCGTGGTACCGATATCATCCTGGGAGGGAATCCCGAATTCGCAGCCCTCAGGCAGATGGCAAAGGAAGACTATTCGGATGAACTCATCTACAAGGCACGTACCTTTGTTCCCACAGACGACAAGGATATCGTTGAGGCTCACGAGAGATTCGTTGAACTGAGAGATAAATACACGAAGGAATTCAAGGAAGAGCAGGAACTGGTAAAGAAGCTGGGAGGACTTTGTATCATAGGTACAGAGCGCCATGAGTCAAGGCGTATCGATAACCAGCTGAGAGGCCGTGCCGGACGTCAGGGAGACCCCGGTATCACCCAGTTCTACATTTCCCTTGAGGACGACCTGATGAGGCTCTTCGGTGGAGACCGCATGCAGGGTCTGATGGATAAGATCGGAATGTCCGAGGACGCCATCGCTGCAGGCATGCTTTCCAAGACCATCGAGAACGCCCAGAAGAGGGTGGAATCCAGGAACTTCGAAGTACGTAAATACGTTCTCCAGTACGACAACGTCATGAACAAGCAGAGAGAAGTCATCTACGGCGAGCGCCGCAAAGTTCTCTTCAACGACGAGGTCAAGGAATACATCATGGGCATGATGGAGACCTTAGTTGGAAACATCGTACAGTCTGTAACTGTCGGTACCAAGTACTCAGAGGAGTGGGACTTCGCATCTCTTAACGAAAAGCTGAGATCCATCACCTTCAACTGGCCCGAGATGGTATACAACGAGGAGAAGATGCATAACTGGACTCCGGAAGATCTTGAGGAAAACGTCCTTAAGACTATGTACGAACTCTACGCTCTCAAGGAAAAGGAGATCGGCGAGGAGACCATGCGCGAGCTCGAAAAGATGGTAATGCTCCGCGTTATCGATAACCGCTGGATGGATCACATCGACGCCATGGACGACCTTAAGCAGGGTATCGGCCTTAGATCCCTGGGACAGATGGATCCCGCAGTAGCTTATGCGAACGAGGGCTTCGACATGTTCGAGGAACTGGAAGCAGACATCCAGGAGGAGACCGTAAGGTTCTGCTATAACGTAACGAAGAAGACCACGACGACCAGAAAGAGCGTAGTTTCACAGGAAGAGGAGAGAAAGGACGAATACCGTGATGAGGCAAGATCTCAGGCGGCCCGTCAGTCATCTCCCAACATGCCTAAGGAAGCACCCAAGCCTGAAGAGGCCAAGCGTCCTGAGACCTTCAGAAGAGAGACTCCGAAGGTAGGAAGAAACGAACTCTGTCCTTGCGGATCGGGCAAAAAATACAAGAACTGCCACGGAAAGATGCAGTAAACAAGCAGCGAGGTAAGACATGAAGATAGAACTTAACGAAAAGGGCTCACGCGGATTCTGCGAAGAGGTAACGTATATCAGGACGAACTACGTAAGGGTGCATAACAACCCCGGACGTCAGGTCAAGACCATTACCAACTACATGGGAATAAGGATCATAGGCTTCTTTATAGTTGCCATGGTCGCTCTTTACCTTGCAGTTTCCACAAAGGACCCCATCTACATGGCGGTCACGGCAGCCATGGCCATCGCCGTAGTTGCGGTATTTCTGTCCTACAGCGGGTCCCGTAAGAAAGTATATGAGCTGATGGATGACGACGATACTAAGACGCTTGAGATGGACGAGGACAGCGTGACATACACAAGCGGCGACAAGACCCTCAGGTACAGCTGGGACGAGATCCTCTGCGTCGCTCTCAATAAAAGATCCATCGTTTTCTTCCCAAAGAAGCTAAAAAGTGAAGCTTTCTTCGTGGACGCTCAGTATAAGGATCAGGTGATCGCGGGATTAAGAGAAGCCGAACACGGATATCTTCTGGAAGACAACGTTTCGAGAGAAGAATAACGGACAATTAAAATCTTAAAATATATGCATAAGCATGAAAGGGGAAAGACTGATGCTCAAACTTGATCAGATCAAGCAGGAAATACCGGGATTAAGACCGGTACTGGCTGACGTTCGCCGGTCTCTTTGACCTGGACAGGGTCATAGATGAACTTGAAAGGACAAACCGGGAGATAGAACAGCCGGATTTCTGGGACAATATCGAATATGCCCAGAAGGTAATGAAAGAAAAAAGCGCCATGGAGGACAAGGTGAATTCCTATGACCGCCTCGAGACAGGGCTCAAAGACATCGAAGAGATGATCGAACTCTGTGAGATGGAAGAGGACGAGGAGACTGCGGACTCCATAGTTGATGATTTTGAGAAACTGAAGGAAGACCTGGAGGAACTGAGGATAAAGACTCTGCTCACCGGGAAGTATGACCGCAATAACGCCATACTTTCGATCCACGCAGGAGCCGGCGGAGTGGAAGCTCAGGACTGGTCCGAGATGCTCTTCAGGATGTATACCAGATACTGCGAGAAGAAGGGCTGGAAGGTCAAGGTAATAGATTACCAGGATGACACGGAGGCCGGCGTAAAGTCCGCCACCATCATCGCCGAAGGCGAGAACGCCTACGGATATCTGAAGAACGAAAAGGGCACCCACAGGCTGGTCAGGATCTCACCTTTCAATGCACAGGGAAAGAGACAGACATCCTTTGCGCTGGTGGAAGTGACACCGGAGATCGATGACGACGTCGACGTTGAGATCAACCCGGAGGATCTGAGAATAGATACCTACCGTTCATCCGGAGCAGGCGGACAGCACGTAAACAAGACTGATTCGGCTATCCGTATCACCCACCTGCCTACGGGCATCGTGGTCACCTGCCAGAACGAAAGATCCCAGTTCCAGAACAAGGATATGGCTATGAGGATACTGAAAGCGAGACTCATGGAGCGCGCTGAAGAGGAGAGAAAGGCCAATATCAAGGAACTCAAGGGAGACATGGGTATGGGAACCTGGGGCAACCAGATCCGTTCCTACGTATTCCAGCCCTACACCATGGTCAAGGACCACAGGACGCAATTTGAAGTTTCCAACGTGAACGCCGTAATGGACGGCGAGATCGAAGGCTTCATAAACGCCAAACTGCAGCAGAAAGACGAAGAAAATTAATGGATATAACAAAAAAACTGGCCGCGGAGTTCAGCATAAGAGAAAAACAGGTCGCTGACACCGTGGCCCTTATTGATGAAGGGAACACTATCCCTTTTATAGCGAGATACAGAAAGGAAGCCACAGGCGGACTTTCCGACGAGCTTTTAAGAGACCTGAATGAGAGGCTGGAATACTTAAGATCCCTCGAGGAGAGGAAGGAAGAAGTCATCCGCCTTATAGACGAGCAGGGAAAACTCACCGAGGAACTGAAGGCTGAGATAGAGAAGGCCGAAGTCCTTCAGAGGGTGGAAGACCTGTACAAGCCGTATAAGCAGAAGCGCGCCACCCGCGCATCCAGGGCCAAGGAAAGAGGGCTGGAACCTCTCGCCATGAAGATCTATGCTCAGATGGATCAGGAGGGAGATCCTCTGGAATTCGCAGAAGCTTATGTGGATCCCGAAAAGGAAGTGAACACTCCTGAGGAAGCCCTTCAGGGGGCTCTCGACATCATCGCGGAGATGATAGCAGACGACCCGGAGATCGTGGCAGCCGTAAGAGAAAAGACCCAGGCCCACGGAGTCATCGTGACCGAGGCTGTGGATAAGGAGGAGAAGACCGTCTACGAGAACTACTACGATTTCTCGGAAGGCATCGCTAAGATCCCTAACCACAGGGTGCTCGCCATAAACAGGGGCGAGAAAGAGAAGAAACTTAAGGTCAAGGTCGCGATCGAGCCCGATACGGTATACGGCCTCATCGAGAAGAGGATCGTGAGAAGGCCTGCCAAGGGAGGAAAGCCTTCGATCTATTATGATCTGCTCCTCGCTACCATAGAGGATGCGTACAAGCGT
Organism: uncultured Eubacteriales bacterium; assembly: GCA_902780845.1. Taxonomy (GTDB): domain Bacteria; phylum Bacillota; class Clostridia; order Peptostreptococcales; family Anaerovoracaceae; genus RUG754. The sequence goes on along the minus strand of CACZGZ010000001.1, from coordinate 37,951 downwards.
CTCATGGCGCCTTCCATTGAGCGCGAGATGAGGAATCTGCTCACAGAACGCGCCGAGACCGAGGCTGTAAAGATCTTCGCCAAAAACACCGAGAACCTCCTTATGGCACCTCCTGTCAGGGGGAAGAAAGTGATCGCCATAGACCCCGGCTACCGTACGGGCTGCAAGGTGGCGGTACTGGACGAGACCGGTAAGCTTAAGGCGTATACCACCATCTATCCGACTGAACCCAGGAAGGATATAGCAGGCGCTCAGGCTACTCTTAAGAAGATCGTAGACAAATACCATACTGATATCATAGTCGTCGGTAACGGAACCGCCTCCAGAGAAACAGAGGAGGTCGTAGCCGACTTTATCCGGAAAAACGGATATGACATCCAGTATACTATAGTCAATGAAGCCGGAGCCTCCGTATATTCGGCATCCAAGCTGGCGACTGAAGAGTACCCGGATCTGGACGTAACCACAAGAGGCGCCATGTCCCTCGGAAGGAGGCTCCAGGATCCTCTGGCTGAACTGGTAAAGATCGATCCGAAGTCCATCGGAGTCGGACAGTATCAGCACGATATCAACCAGAAGCAGCTTTCACAGGCCCTTACGGACGTTGTGGAGAACTGCGTTAACCGCGTGGGAGTGGATCTCAACACGGCGTCATATTCTTTGCTCTCATATATTGCAGGCATCAATTCAGCCATAGCTAAGAATATAGTTTCGTACCGCGAGGAGAACGGCGCCTTCACCAACAGGAAACAGCTCATGAAGGTGCCCAAACTGGGCGAAAAGGCTTTCAACCAGTGCGCAGGTTTCCTGAGGATATCAGGAGGAACTGAACCGCTTGACGCAACTTCAGTGCATCCCGAATCCTACGGAGCGGCTAAACTCCTCATGGAGAAGCTGGGCATGGATGAGAAGGCCATTACCCAGGGCGGAGCATCCGACATAGAGAGCCGCATCAAACTGCTTAACATGGGAAAGACCTCATACAAGGCAAGCCTTAAAACTCTGGCGGAGGAAATAGGCGTCGGCGAGTTCACCCTGTCGGATATAATAGAGGAACTTAAGAAACCCGCGAGAGACCCCCGCGAAGACGCACCTCCCGTCGTTTTCAGGAACGACGTGAAGAAGTTTGAGGACCTCAAGCTGGATATGGAGATGACAGGCACCGTCAGAAACGTTGTGGACTTCGGGGCCTTCGTGGATATCGGAGTCAAGAACGACGGGCTTGTACACATATCGCAGTTAAGCGATAAGTACGTCAAGCATCCCATGGATGTGGTTTCCGTAGGCGACACCGTGAGAGTAAAGATAATTTCCATAGACTATGACCGCGGCAAAGTTGGTCTGACAATGAAAGGGATAAAGCAAAAATGATAAACACCATACTTTGGGACTTTGACGGAACGCTCCTCGATACGAACGACGTGATCCTTCAGTCATGGCAGCATACTTACAATCATTACTATGGCCACTTCATGCCGGTGGAACACATAACCAGCTGCTTCGGAGAACCTCTCCTCGCCACCATGGCCAGGGAGTTCCCGGATGTTCCTCCCAAGGAATCAGCTGAGATCTACAGGGAATATCAGAAGGATATCGCCTACACCTGGGCCAAGGCCATACCCGGGGTGTTCGAACTGGTGGAGTATCTTAAGGAAAAGGGATATAAGCAGTGCATCGTGACATCCAGGACCACTGAATCCACCCTGAGATATCTGGATCTTTTCCATAAGAACGATCTCTTCGACGGGATGGTCACCTGTGACGATACAGATAAACATAAGCCGGAACCGGAACCGATATTCCTGGGACTTGAAAAGATGAAAAGTGCACCGGAAGAGGCGCTCATGATAGGAGACGGAGTCTTCGACATCAAGTGCGCGAATAACGCAGGCGTGAGATCAGCCCTGGTAGGCTGGAGGATAACCGGAAGCGGCGAACCCATCATCAAGGACGCAGTTCAGGATTACGACGTGGAAACGCCGGAAGACCTGAAAAAACTCATAGAATCACTTTAAAAAATGCTCAACATCTACTTCGGACGGGAAGCCGTCGACCATGAAAAGTTCATATATTCAAAGGTCGATCCCAAGGGGAGAGCGCTTATCATAGTGCCCGACCAGTATACCCTGGAGGCGGAGAGAAGACTTTTCAAAGAGACAGGAGTGAAGGCTCTCATGGACGTGGAAGTCACCTCCATGTCGAGGCTCGGATCCAGGCTTCTTAATGAACTGGGAGGCTCTACCAGGACCTTTATAGACAAGTACGGAAGGCACATGATCCTTTCTCAGGTCATAAGGGAACACGGAGATGAACTCCAGATATTCAGAAGGGTCGGAGGCAAGGCGTCGTTTCTTGAGATGGTGAACAATTTCATCTCAGAAATGAAGCAGTACAATGCAGGGCCTGATGAGCTTGAGGAAGTGATGTCCCAGGTTGAAGAGGGTTCCTACGTATACAGGAAACTCTCGGATCTGGATCTCATATTCAGCGAGTATGAGAAAGCCATAAGCGGAAAGTATACCGATTCGGAGGATTACATAGACCTTTTCCTCGGAAAGATCGGACAGTCGGAGCTGATCAGAGGAAACAGGGTATGGATCTACGGTTTTGACAGCTTTGCGCCCAAGGCCATGTCCGTCATCGGCGAACTAATGACCTATGCGGATGAAGTGAACGTGGTGCTTTCATGCTCCTATGATAAGGAGAGCAGGGACAGCGAACTCTTCGAACTGGGAAGGATAGTTACCCGCAACCTCATAAGGCAGGCTGAGGCGAGGAAGATCGGATACAAGCTCACGCCGATCCCTGAAAGCATCGAGACCTACCCGGATCACAAAAAATACGCCGCGGCAAGACATATCGAAAGGGAGATCTACGCCCTTCCCGCGGAACCTTTCAGAGGAAATGAAGGGGATGAGATCCCGGTATTCGTGGAGGCAGGAAACCTCTACAGCGAAGCCGAAAACGCTGCGGCCTATGTTTTGCACCTCATAAGGGACAGGGGATACAGGTTAGGTGACATCAAGATCGTCCTGAACGATCAGGACGTCAGAGGCCCGATAGTGAAGAGGGTGTTCGATGAGTACGGACTGGAGCTCTTCATGGATCAGGGAAGGGAAGCTCTGGATAACCCTATCATAAGATATATTCTGGATCTTATGGATGCGGCTATCGGAGATTACGATACAGAGAGCATCATATCGATGCTGAAGACGGGACTTTCCGGAATGGATACCGACGAGGTAGCGGACCTCGAAAACTATGCGATAAAATACAGGATCAGGAACCGCATGTGGCTCAAGCCTTTCAGAAAGGGCTCCTTTGAGTACGCGGCGGAGGAACTGGAGAGGCTTGACGGCCTGAGGCAGAAGGCGATCGGAGAAGTGACCGCCCTTAAGGAAGCCCTTAAAGCGGAGACCTACGATCAGTTCATTTCCGGATTCTACAAAATATTAAAAGAAGATGCGGACCTTACATCCAAAATAGAAAGGCTCGAACTGGAGCAGGCGGAGCAGGACAGGCAGGACCTCGCGGAAGAGACCGACCAGGTCTGGGAATCCTTCCTGAGCACTTCGGAGCAGATCAGGGAGATCATGGGAGACAAGCCCTTTGACGGGCAGGACATGAGGGACCTTCTGGAGACAGGACTTGAAGGCATCAGGCTTGGAATGCTGCCTCCCGCAAAGGACGGTCTCGTCATGGGTACCATGCAGAGAACCAGGACGGGCAGGATAAAGGCGCTTCTGGTTTTGGGTGCAAACGAGGGAGTATTGCCTTCCGGAAAGCACACAGGAGGGCTTTTCGGAGAAGAGGAAAAGGAACTTTTCCTGAAAAAGGGCGTCGAATTCTGCAAGACCGATCCCTTCATCCTCATGGAGGAGAAGATGGGTATCTACAGGAATCTTTCAAGATCGGGAGAAAAGCTCTATATCAGCTACTCCATGTCCGATCTGGACGGAAACTCATCAAAGCCTTCATCTGTCTGGATGAAACTCAGGGAACTCTTCCCGGAAGTTTCAGTTAAAAGGGATGCTGTGAGCGAAAGGAACATGAAGTTCCTCTTTAACAGCGCACCGGGAGGTCTGAAGCATCTGGCTAACGCCCTTGAAAGGTACAGTGAAGGGGAGGCACTCCCTGAACTTACGGAAGAGGCTCTGGACTGGTATAAGGTAAATGACAGCGAAAAGCTCAATGGGATCAGGGACGGACTCAGCTTTACCAACAAGGCGGAGGATCTGGGGAAGGAAATGGCTTCCAGGCTGTTTAAAAAAGATCCGTCCTACGACATGAGCATAAGCCCGTCAAGACTTGAGAGGTTTTCCAGATGTCCGTTCTCGCATTTCGTGAGGTATGGGCTGGATCCTGAGGAGAGAAGGCTGTTCCAGGTGGCGTCCCGTGAGATCGGAGACGTATACCATAACTGCCTGATGAAGATGACAGATAAGCTTAGCGTCCCGGGACTTCCGCTGACAGATCCCGGGTCGCCATGGATGACCATAACGGATGAGGATCTGAAGACCATGATCGAAGGCTTCGTGGACGAGGAAGCCGCCCAGTACAGGGAGGGCCTTTTCGGACTCGGACACGAGGAAGAGTACAGGACGAGGCGAATAAAGAACGCGGCGGTGGAAGTCGCAGCCAATCTGGTGGAACAGGTCAGGGCCGGAGCTATCCTTGAAGGAAGATTCGAGGAGCCCTTCGGAAGAGGACAGAGGATACCGCCTGTCGTTATCGATATAAAGGACGGCGACGGAACTGCCAAAGCGTATATCGAGGGCAAGATCGACCGCGTGGATTTCCTTCCCGGAGACAGGGTCAAGATCATAGACTATAAGACGGGGGACGAGAAGTTCAGCGTAAATGAGGCGGAGAAGGGGTACCGGCTTCAGCTCATGCTCTATCTGGAAGCGGCCTTAGGCGGTGAGAAAAAGCCGGCGGGAGTCTTTTACTTCCATATAACAGAACCCATGATAAACATGACGGGAGAGCACGACCCTGAAAACGATCCCGACGGCGCTGAGAAACTTAAGAAAGAGATAACCAAGGGATTCAGGATGAACGGAGTCCTGGTGGACGATCCTGAGGTCATCCAGAGCGTTGCAGGCGACTTCGAAGGCTTTTCGGATATAGTGTCGCTGAGGAAGACGAAAGACGGTATAGTCGGGACCAGCAGCGATAAGATACTTTCGGAAGAGGATTTCGAGGCCATGAGAGAGAAGGTGGCTGAAACGGTTGCCGAAAAGACGGCGGAGCTCCTCAGGGGAAGGGTCGCCATCAACCCCATGAAGACAGGGGAAAGATCGGCCTGCGCCTTCTGCACATATAAGGGGATCTGCAGATTCGATACCATCTTCGAAGGAAACAAGTGGAACCCCGTGGATTAATTGATCAAAAGTATTGCGGGTTTAGTTCCCGGACTGATATAATACAAGAAGAACAGCAAAAGGAGGCAAAGAAATGGCTAATACACCTACTCCTCATAACGAGGCTAAACTTGGAGATTTTGCAAAGACCGTACTCATGCCGGGAGATCCGCTGAGAGCTAAGTTCATAGCTGAGAATTTCCTGGAGGATGCTAAACTCGTTAACAACGTAAGAGGCATCCAGGGTTATACAGGCACATATAAGGGAAAACCGGTATCCGTCATGGCGTCCGGAATGGGAATGCCGTCCATGGCGATCTATTCATACGAGCTCTTCAACTTCTATGATGTGGATAATATCATAAGGGTGGGCACCGCCGGAGTGGTGGATCCTTCACTCAAGGTAAGAGACGTTGTATTCGGACAGGGAGCCTGCACCAATTCCAACTTCCAGCTTCAGTACAGACTTCCGGGAACCTATGCGCCCATCTGTTCATACGAACTTCTGGAGAAGGCTGTAAACGTCGCAAGAGATATGGGTATCAAGCCGATAGTCGGAAACCTCTATTCATCCGATATCTTCTACGATGATGCGGTAAGCCTCAGCGAATGGCAGAAGATGGGAGTGCTTGCGACCGAGATGGAAGCTGCAGCCCTCTATATGAACGCTGCACGTGCAGGAAAGAACGCTCTTGCCATCTGCACCATCTCTGACAACCCTTTCACCGGTGAAGCTACTACTGCAGAAGAGAGACAGCTCACCTTCACGACGATGATGAAGATCGCTTTAGAGATAGCATAAAAGATAAAAACTTGCGCCGGAAGCCCTTTTCGGCGCTTTTTGCTTGCCTTTTTTGGATAATAAATGGTCTTTAAATGTTGTCATTCAGGGGGAAAAGTGTTAAAATAGTACAATACAATAGGCATATAAGGCCCTTGTGTTAGTTTTTTGCGGTTTGAAGCACGTTGAACCGCTGCGGCTGAATTGTTTCGGAAGGAGAATCATCATGAAGGAAAGATACCCAAGAGTTGAGATCAACCTCGCACATTTAAGACATAATATCAGGACTGTTGTAGAGAAGTGCGGAGCTATGGGAATTGATATAGCAGGAGTTATCAAGGGAGCCACCGGCCTTCCTGAGGTAGCTAAAGCATATGATGAAGAGGGAGCTAAGTGGATCGCATCCTCAAGACTTGAGCAGATCGAGGATGCTAAAAACGCAGGTATCACGAAGCCAATGATGATGATAAGAGTTCCGATGCTTTCGGAAGTTGAAGAAGTCATCAGACTCTGCGACTACAGCCTGAACAGTGAAGAGGTCGTGCTGGAAGCGCTGAATGAGGAAGCCGGAAGGCAGGGCAAGGTACATAACGTCATAATCATGGCGGATATGGGAGACCTGAGAGAAGGCTTCTGGGATAAGGACGAGATGACAAGAGTCTGCAAGCGCGTAGAGGATGAGATGGATAACCTTCACCTTTCAGGTATCGGCACCAATCTTGGATGCTACGGATCCATCAATCCCACCTTCGAGAAGGAGCAGGAACTGGTGGATGTGGCAGAGAAGATCGAAGCTGCCATCGGACGTAAGCTGGAGATCATTTCAGGAGGAGCCACCACCAGTCTTCCGAGGATCTGGGAAGGACATATGCCCGAGAGGATCAATATGCTGAGAGTCGGAGAAGGAATCATCCTGGCAAGAGACCTGGAACTCTTCTATAACTGCCCTCAGCCTGAACTCATGAAGGACAACTTCAGGCTTAAAGCTGAAGTTATCGAGGTAAAGGATAAGCCTTCGCATCCTGTGGGAGAGATCGCAGTTGACGCTTTCGGACACAAGCCCACATATATTGACAGAGGTATAAGAAAGAGAGCGCTTTTAGGTATAGGCAAAGTTGATTATGCGAGCATTGATGAGATCTTCCCCATGGAAGAAGGAGTCGAGATCCTTGGAGCATCCTCAGACCACACCATACTCGATATCGAGGATTCGCCCAGAGAGTGGAAGGTGGGGGATATCGTTGAGTTTGAGATCAACTACGCTTCGCTGGTATTCCTTACCAACACGAGGAACGTACATATAGTATATAAATAAGATATCACGGCCTGCCGCGAGGCAGACTTAAGATAAAAAACAGAGAGGAAACAGAAATGGCAGAAAAATTCACTTTGACCCAGGAAGGGTACGACAAAATAGTTGCGGAATATGACGAACTGATAACCGTAAGACGTGCGGAAGTCGCAGAGAAACTCAAGGAAGCAAGATCCTACGGAGACCTCAGTGAAAACGCTGAGTATGACGCAGCTAAGGAAGAACAGGCGGATATCGAGGAGAGAATAAACAAACTCGAGAACATGATCAAGAACGCCGAGATCGTAAACGATGATGAGATCTCAAACGACTTCGTCGGCGTAGGCCTCAAGGTCAAAGTCAAGAACCTTAAGACAAAGGAAGTTTTCACCTATGCTATCGTAGGAACTACGGAAGCGGATCCCTTTGCGGAACCCTTCCCCAAGATCTCCAATGAATCCCTGGTAGGACAGCATCTGATAGGCAAGAAAAAGGGAGAAAAGGTAGAGTTTGTTGTACCTGACGGTATTCTTAAACTTCAGATAATGGAGATAACCAGATAAGGATCGAAAAGCCGGCAGCGCCGGATGGAGTAAAGATAAAGAGAGGAACTTTTAATGAGTACAGAAGATAACAGACAGACTGCAGTTCAGGAACCTGTGCAGGAAGCCGAAGTTACGGAAGAACAGCTTACAGAGCAGAGAAAGATCAGAAGAGAAAAGCTGAAGGCTCTGCAGGAAGCAGGAAGGAATCCTTTCCTTCATGAGAAATGGGACGTTACAGCCCACTCAATGGACATCAAGGATAATTTTGAAGCCATGGACGGCCAGGAAGTATCCATCGCAGGAAGACTTATGGCATTCAGACACATGGGCAAGGCATCCTTCGTTGATATCCAGGACAAGCAGGGCAGGATACAGGTCTTCGTGGGAAGAGATCAGATCGGAGCTGATGAGTATCAGTGGTTCAAGACCTACGACAGAGGAGATATCCTCGGAATAGAGGGTACCGTTTTCAAGACAAGGACCGGAGAAACATCCGTTAAGGCCAGCAAGGTAGTCCTTCTTTCCAAGTCTATCCAGGTTCTTCCCGACAAGTGGGCAGGACTTAAGGACCAGGATCAGAGATATCGTCAGAGATACGTTGACCTCATCATCAATCCCGAAGTCAAGGAGACCTTCATCAAGCGTGCTAAGTGCATCAAGGAATTCAGAAGAGTTCTGGAAGAAGACTTCGGATACATGGAAGTCGACACTCCTATCCTGACCACCATCGCAGGAGGAGCTAATGCCAGACCTTTCAATACACATCACAACACCCTCGACCTTGACCTGAAACTCAGGATCTCCAACGAGCTCTTCCTGAAGAGATGTATCGTTGGCGGCCTCGACAGAGTATACGAAATGGGCAAGATGTTCCGTAACGAAGGTATGGACAGACGCCACAACCCTGAGTTCACCAACATGGAATGCTATGCTGCTTACCAGAACATGGAATTCACCATGGAAGTTACCGAGCAGCTCTTATACAAGGCACAGATGCTGGTAAACGGAACTCCTATCATGAAGTATCAGGGTAAGGAATTCGACGTAACACCTCCCTGGAGAAGGATCACCATGGAAGGCGGCATCAAGGATCTGACAGGAGTAGACTTCGAGAAGATCACTACCGATGAAGAGGCTCAGGAAGCAGCCATCAAGGCCGGCATGGATCCCGAAGATGTCAAGGGACTTCCCAGAGGTAAAGTCATCGCTGAGATGTTTGATCACTTCGTAGAGGACGAGCCCGGCTATCTTGACGGACCTGTATTCGTTATCGGACACCCCGTAGAGGTTTCACCGCTTGCTAAGCGTGACCCTAAGGATCCCAGGATCACAAGAAGATTCGAAGCTTACATCAACGGCTGGGAGATCGCAAACGCATTCTCCGAGCTGAACGACCCTATCGACCAGTATCAGAGATTTGCTGAACAGCAGAAGGCTCTCGAAGCAGGCGATGATGAAGCTCATCCTATGGATACAGACTTCGTAAACGCTATCGAAGTAGGACTTCCTCCTACAGGCGGACTCGGCGTAGGTATCGACAGATGCATCATGCTGATCTGCGACGCACCTTCCATCAGGGACATCATGCTGTTCCCGACAATGAAGCCGTTGGACTAAGAAACCCTTGATTTTCAAGGCTTCCCGGCGTTTCGGATAGCCGTTTCGATATTTTTCGATACAAAACATGTAAAAAAACATGTAATTGGACCCCATAAATTATGCGATTGCAGTGTTTATGGGGTTTTTTAATGCGAAAAAATAGATGAAAAAGACAATCGCATACTTGTTATATGAAAACGCAAATGATTAGAATTAAAGAAAAAAGGAGGAACCTGAAATGGCAGACATTAAAGTTAAACTCACATATGATGAAAAGAAGGTCATTATAATGGGCCTCATAGAACTGAAGAACAAGCTGATAGAAGAAGACAGATAGCAAGGATAAGACGGATGCTCTTTTAAGATTCTGCAGCATACCCAGAACAAGAAAGGAAATCGCAGGTTTTCTTGGAATCAAGACTATATTCTATGTTATGGGGAAGTACATTGACCCACTTATTAAAGAAGGGAAGCTTATTATGGAGAAACCTGACAGACCGAAGAGCAAGAATCAGAGATACTATTCTACAGGAATCATAAAAGCTACCGTAAAGAAGTAATTGTAGTTCCTGCTATAAAAAATGGCTGTCGCTTTAGGGGATCCTAAGGCGGCAGCCATTTTACTATCTGGGATCAGTACGCTATTTGGAAGTACCTTTCTGTTTGCGTACAGGGGGAGCGATTCCACACTTTTCTTACTTGAAACTCTTGATTATCGCTTTTATCGACTTATGAAGATAAGGTTTGTATGTTTCAAGGCTACAGGGCTTATCCTCCAGGATCACGCTGTAGCAGGTGGAGCTTACCAGCTCGAATATAGTATATATCTCGATCTCCAGTCTCTTCGGATTTCCCGGCTCGCCTATTATGGACATGAGCACAGGAAGATAATCTGCATCCGGCTTGTACATGGCTCTCTGGAACACTCCCCAGTTCAGGTTCTTGTAGATAAACTTCAGCGTCAGCCTCTCCTCCTTAAGCTGATCCAGGATGTCATCCACAATGGCCAGGATCTTGTCTTCGGGAGTATCCAGTTCGCTATAGCCGGAGTTCTTAAGCGCGTAATCGAACAGCAGCTCGGATTTATGCGATATCAGCTTCTCCTGAAGATCATATTTATCTTTGAAGTAAAGATAGAAGGTGCCTTTGGCAATGCCTGCTTTTCTGGCAATGTCCTCTATCGTAGTCTTGACGATCCCCTGGGTGGTATACAGGTCGAACGCCGTATCCATCAGGCGGGTCTTCTTCTGTAATTTATTATCGTCTACTCTGCTCATTTCAACACCATCAAGTTGTAACAAATTCTTTTCCGTGCACATTGTATTACTAAAAAAAGGTATTGTCAAACAAAAAATGAATTTTGGTCATTTTTCTTTCAAAAAAAATATTGACCATTGGTCATTTTAGTGCTACAATACCATCTTGGAAAATGACCAACGGTCATTTAGCTAGGAGGTTATACATATAATGGAAAAGTTTGGACGTGTGGTAGTCAAATTCAGAATACCGATAATCATAATCGCGCTGGTGCTCTTGATCCCGTCGGTGATCGGGATCCAGACGACCCGTATAAACTATGATATGCTCACCTATCTTCCCGAAGGGATAGATACTGTGGAAGGACAGAACATCCTGATGGATGAATTCGGCAAGGGTGCATTCAGTTTCATCATAGTTGAAGGGATGGATGATAAGGATGTGTCGTCCCTCAGGCAGGAAGTGGAGCAGGTTCCTCATGTTGACAGCGCCATCTGGTATGACAGCATAGCAGACATAAGCGTACCTAAGGAATTCCTTCCACAGAAGCTGCAGGATGTGTTCATAAACGGAGATTCTACGGTAATCGCAGTATTCTTTGATACATCGTCTTCTGCCGATGAGACTATAGAAGCAATTGAAAAGATCAGGGATATTGCAGGAGAACACTGTTATGTATCAGGGATATCCGCACTGGTTGCAGATCTTAAGAATCTCTGTGAAAGAGAAGAACCCATATATGTGGGAATGGCTGTTCTGTGTGCATTTGGGGCAATGATGCTTCTTACTGACTCCTGGCTGGTACCTCTGGTATTCCTGGCAGGGATCGGAATTACCATACTGTACAATCTTGGAACTAACGTGGTCTTCGGAGAGATATCATACATAACCAAGGCTTTGGCGGCAGTGCTTCAGCTGGCGGTCACCATGGATTATTCCATATTCCTGTGGCACGCATACTGCGACAAGAAGAATACAATGAAGGATAATAAAGAAGCCATGGCTCTGGCTATCAGAGACACGATACTTTCGGTAACAGGAAGCTCGCTGACGACTGTGGCAGGTTTCCTGGCCATGTGCTTCATGAGTTATACGATGGGAATGGATCTGGGACTCGTTATGGCAAAGGGATGTATACTGGGAGTTATCGGATCAGTCACCATCCTTCCGTCCATGATACTTATCCTTGATAAGCCTCTTACAAAGACGATGCATAAGTCGCTGATCCCGGATCTCACAAGACCTGCGAAGGGAATAATCAAACACTATAAAGCGATCATAGTGATCTTCCTTATAGTTCTTGTCCCTGCTGCCATCGGATACAACAATGCTCCTGTATACTATGATTTCACCAAGGTGCTTACAGGAGACCAGATGTCTGAAGAGTCAGAGGAAGACTTCCTCTTCGCAACAGCTGAGGAGAAACTTACAGAAAAGTTCAATACGGCAACCACGCACATGATAATTTGCAGATCAGATCTTACAGCTGAGGAAGCTTCTGAAATGATAGGCAAGATCGAGGCTGTGGATGGAGTCACCAACACACTGGGACTTAATTCCATTTTAAGTGCGGGAGTACCTGAGGATATGCTCCCGGACAGGATCAAAGATATAATGAAAAATGATGACTATCAGCTCATAATCATCAATTCAGAATACAAAGTTTCCACTGATGAGTGTAACGATCAGATAGAAGCCATCAACAGCATCCTCAAGGACTATGACGAGAATGGAATGCTGATCGGAGAAGGTCCCTGCACCAAGGACCTGATCGAGATAACAGACAAGGATTTCAAGGTAGTATCCTGGGTGGCCATCGGATTCGTATTCCTGATAATCCTGCTTTCGCTGAGATCCATCAGTCTTCCTGTAATACTGGTGGCAGTTATAGAATTCGCGATCTTCATTAACCTGGGTATCCCGTACTACACCGGATTCACCATGCCTTTCATCGCGCCTATCGCCATAAGTACGATCCAGTTGGGGTCGACTGTTGACTACGCGATCCTGGTGACCACCAGGTACAAGGCGCTCAGAGTTGATCATGACAGGAAAGAAAGCATTCTTGAAGCGCTGAGCTACAGCATGCCCTCCATCCTGGTGAGTGCGCTTAGCTTCTTTGCAGCGACCATCGGTGTCGGCATTTATTCCAATATTGACCTGATAAGCTCCATGTGTAACCTTCTGGCAAGAGGAGCTATGGTCAGCATGATCTCGGTAATATTGGTACTGCCTTCACTTCTGATGCTCCTTGACTGGGTAGTGGTACACACTACCATAGGCATCAGACACAAGGAAGATAAAGATAATAAAGAAAAGAAATATGACCATGGTCATATGGACAAACTTGCAAATTGATTGGAGGTATTTCAAATGAGTAAAAGAGCAAACAGGCTTACAGCGTTGATCCTGGCAGTGCTCACCTTCGCCCTTATGACAGGAGGAGAACTGTACGAAGTAATTAATATTGACAAGGCATATGCTGCCACATCAGAAGAAGCTGATCAGCTGACGGAAGCTGCAGAATCACTGCTGGGATCCGGAGGCAGCTCTTCTGAAGAAGGCAAGGAAGAGACGGTATATGTTATAGCAGAGCCCGATGGGACTCCTAAGGAGACCATAGTCAGCAACTGGCTCAAGAATCCTGATGGCGAAGACACCCTCAAGGACAATGCCGATCTGGAAAACATCGAAAACGTGAAAGGAAAAGAGACCTTCACCAAGGGAGATGACGGAGAGATCATCTGGAACGCTGACGGTAAAGACATTTACTATCAGGGAACTACTAACAAGGAACTCCCCGTTACGACTAAGATATCATATGAACTCGATGGCAAAAAAATCACTGCAAAGGAAGCTGCAGGAGCAACAGGCCATCTTAAGATAACCTTCAATTATACAAATAACATTTCAGAGACAAGAGTGGTAAACGGCAGGAATGTCACCCTCTATGAACCTTTCATGGTGATCTCCGGACTGCTTCTTGATAACACTAAAGCAGCAGGTGTTACCGTTTCAAACGGCAAGGTGATCAACACAGGAGACAGGACCGCCGTAGTAGGCATGGCAATGCCCGGTCTGAAAGAAAGCTTAGACCTTAACGGATGTTTTGCGGATATCGATATCCCTGAGTCCGTAGTCATAGAAGCGGACGTTACGGATTTCTCTCTGATGACAGCCATGACCATCATTGAGAACTCACTTCTAAAGGATGTGGAGCTTGACGATGTAGACACACTTGATGAACTGGAGTCAGCACTTGGCCAGCTTACCAGTGCATCCGGGGAACTTACCGATGGCTCTCAGAAGCTCTATGACGGAGTAGGCAAACTGGATAACGGCGCATCAGATCTTAAGGATGGAGTCGATAAACTCGACAAAGGAGCAGGAGCGCTTAAGGATGGTAACGATCAGCTTGCTTCAGGAGCCAAAGAACTGGCAGATGGCTCGAAGACTCTTGATACCGGAGCAGGGGATCTCAAGGACGGAGCTTCTCAGGTTTCCAAGGGAGCAAGCAATCTGGCTTCCGGCACATCTGAACTTGCCAAGGGCACTAAAGACGCCGAAGCAGGTGGTGAAGTTCTCAATAAAGGGGCAACAGATCTATCCGATGGCGTTAAACAGGTTTCTGACGGTGCAGCAGCTGCTGCCAAGGGAGCATCAGACCTGTCAGACGGAGCTTCTCAGGTATCCACAGGTGCAGAAGCAGTAAATAAGGGAGCTTCGGATCTTTCGGATGGCGCAACACAGGTGGCAGCCGGGGCTTCGAGTCTTAAAGAAGGCACTTCACAGTTATCAAGTGGAGCATCTCAGGTGGCAACCGGAGCATCCGATCTTAAGGATGGTGTTGCATCAGTATCAGAAGGAGCCTCCCAGGTATCAGAAAACATGAGCACTCTGTCAGACGGGATCGATTCTCTTAGCACAGGCGCTAAGAGTGTGTCTGATGGCTTAAGCCAGATGCAGTCCCAGGTGGCAGACCTGCCCGAAAGCGTGGGTGCCTTATATAACGGTACAACACAGATCAAATCTGCTCTTGAAGGAGATCTGTATAACGGAGCAACCAGCCTTAAGTCCGGAGCAGAAAGCATTTCCTCAGGACTCGGCGGTATCAAGGATGCCGCAGGATCCATCAAGACCGGCGCAGGCAGTATCAGTTCCGGCGCCGACAGCATAAAAGACGCAGCGGGAGCTGCATCGGACCTCCTTTCAAGTATCAAGAATGATGAAAACGCAGAAACAGTAGCTGCAATAGAACAATATCTTCAGGCCATCAAAGGCGGAGCAGGAAGCATTCAGGAAGGCGCGGGCAGTATCAGCTCCGGTGCAGATGGTATAGCTTCCGGAGCATCACAGCTTAAGGATGGAGCCGATGGACTGGCATCAGGAGCAGGCGCTGTAGCAAGGGGCATCTCAAGCGCAGCAGAAAACCTTGGTACTGTAGCAGGCGGACTGGATCAGATGCAGGAAAGCTCTAAATCTCTGGTTTCCGGAGTAGGGCAGCTGGCATCAGGAGCATCTGAATTATCTCAGGGAGCAGGCTCTGCAGCACAGGGAGCCAAGGCTCTTAAGGACGGAACATCCAAACTGGCATCAGGAGCATCCGAAGCAGCTAAAGGTGCAAGTGACCTGGCTACGGGAGCTTCTCAGGTATCAGATGGAGCCAAGAGTGCAGCTGATGGAGCATCTCAACTTAATGATGGAACATCCCAGCTTGCAACAGGAGCATCCGCCCTCAAGGATGGAACTAAGAGTTTATCAGACGGTACATCTCAGGTGGCAACAGGAGCATCCGCCCTCAAGGATGGAACCAAGACTTTATCAGATGGCGCATCTCAGGCGGCGACAGGTGCACAGACGCTTAAGGAGGGAACAGATACTCTTAAGACCGGATTATCCGCGCTTAACGAAGGAGCTAAGAAAGTCGATGAAGGAGCATCTGCACTGTCTGACGGCGCTTCCAAGGTAGCAAGTGGGGCCAAGGCTCTTAAGAAGGGCACCGAAACATTGAGTGATGGAGCAGGAACCTTGTCAAAAGGAGCTACGGAAGCTGCTGACGGAGTCAAGGAATTAAAGAGCGGCACATCTCAGCTTAAGGACGGGACCGGAGACCTGGCTGATGGCGTGGATACTCTTCTTAAAGGAGCAAAAGAACTAAAGGACGGAATGGCCAAGTTCGACAGAGACGGTATCCATAAACTTACAGACGTGCTTGAAGGCGATGGACGTGACCTTATAGACAGGCTTAAGGCTCTCAAATCTATGAGCGATGAGTATAATTCATTCTCAGGATCCTATGACGGCGACAGTTCAGTCCGATTTATCATTAGAACAGATGCCATAGGAGAAGAGGAATAAAACTCCCCACAATGAAGCCGATCGAGTAAGCTCAAAAGCGAATACCCCGGAGACTTTATGGTTTCCGGGGTTTTATAATTGTTCAACCGCAGGTTGAGTTTGCTGTTAAAACAGACGCTGTTCACCAAAGGATTTCTTTGCTATTATATACATGACATCGATGATCAAAGCAGTAAAGGAGAAAAACAATGGAACTTACAGATAAAATACGCAGCCTGCGTACATCCCGCGGTATAACTCAGGAAGCCCTTGCTTCCGCCATGGGAGTTACTGCACAGGCAGTGTCCAAATGGGAGCGTGGTACTACGATGCCGGATGTGAGTGTTTTGCCGGAACTCGCAGTGTACTTTGGAGTGTCTCTTGATGAACTCTTCGGGCTTACTGAAGAAAAAGAATTCGACCGTATTCAGAACGTGATCTGGGATAAAAGACTTTTGTCCCATGATGAATTCGACCAGGCTGAGCGCTGGATCGATGAAAAGATCACATCTAGTTATCGCGTATCAGACTGCCATAGACTGAAGGCAGACCTTTACAATCACCAGGCTGACTTCCTCAAAGAAGCTGCAGCCGAAGAAGCCAAGGCTGCCCTTGCTATCGATCCCGACAACAGAGATGCACTTTCAGAACTAAACGGAGCCATGAACGGCTTCATACCCGACTGGTGCGTGAGAAATCACTATGAATTGATAGGATATTTACAGGACTTCGTTAGGAAGCACCCTGATAATAGGAGTGCACACCTGTGGCTTATGGATAACCTTTTGGACGACAGACGAATCGAAGAGGCAGAAGCAGTTTTGGAGAGTCTGGCAAAGGCAGATGACACTTACCGCACGAGCTTTTATCGCGGGCTTATACTTTGGTATAAGGGTAAGTCCGATGAGGCTCATGAGATTTGGGATAAACTCCCTGAGGAATTCCCGGAGGATTGGCTTGTAGACCTGAGCCTTGCTGACGTGGCTGTAATGGAGGTCAGATATGATGACGCTGTTAAGTCATACCGCAAGGCATTGGAGCACCAGACATCACCCAAATATGTGGACAGCCTGGAGTCCATAGCCATGATCTATGAGATACAGGGTAAAAATGCTGAAGCTGTAAAAGTACTGGAAGAGGAACTTGAACTCCTGGCCAGCGACTGGGACACCACTGAAGGAGAGACCTCAGAAAGGATCAGGCGCTGGATAAAGCGGCTAAGTACTTACGATAAACTTATGTAATCGGTGCGCAGCTAAACCGATACAAAACCCGATACAAATACGACATATAATATGGAAGATGATACGAAGATATGTAAAAGTCCATATTAAAGAAACGTGACATTGTAACGATATATGAACTTTTGTCATAGATCACGGAGTCTTGGAATTATTCCCCACAATGAAGCCGATCGAGTAAGAATAATAGTAAACACCCCGGAGACTTCAATGGTTTCCGGGGTTTTTATTTGTTACATTATATCTCGATCTCAGATGAGATCTGTGGAAAGGATGTTTTTAGAAAACAGCATAAACTCTTGACAAATAAGGCTTGACGGGTATAATTAGACAGTCGGAATTGTTATACGATCAGAAAGAAAATATGAACAAAAATTATAATATACCGTCAAAAGAAACGATACTTCAGTTTTGCAACAAGTTTGCAGTCCTGCTTCAGCTTGCCGGAAGTTTCGTTTTATATTTTGTGATCGAAGCGATGTCACGCCATTCCTTCAGTGAAGCCTTTGCCTTTCTGGATAACAGCACCAAGGTCTTCTGTTATAATGCGCTTCTGATATTCTTAACTTCACTTATAGTATTTCTTTTCAGAAGAAGGGCTTTCTGGAGGACTCTCGTATTTATGGTATGGTTCCTGCTGGGACTGGCCAACGGCTTCATCCTTGCCAACCGTGTCACACCGCTTACGGGTCCCGACTTCAAGATGATACTGGAAGGCGCCGGAGTCCTTACCAAATATATGTCAAAAGCAGCGGGCGTCGCAATGGTAGTTGCTTTGGCAATTCTTGCGGCAGTGCTGATCATATTCTTTTTAAAATGCCCGAAATACAGGGGTAAGCGAGACTTCAGGATCATCGTACCCTGCCTTCTGGCTGCAGCCCTTGGCTTTTTCGGACTGACCCAGTACTGTTATGAGGCCAGGGTGCTTTCAACATACTTCGGAAATATTGCTTTTGCTTATCAGGACTTTGGCTTTCCTTACTGCCTGAGCGTTACCCTGACGGATACGGGTATCGATAAGCCGCAGGGTTATTCTGAGGAGCTCATCAGCAGCATAATAAGTCAGGAAGGCCAGCTTGATCCGGGAAACGTCGAGGACGTGCCTAATGTTATCATCGTTCAGCTTGAGACGTTTTTCGACCCGACAGGGGTGGAATTCCTCAGTTTTTCTGAAGATCCCATACCCAACTGGCATAAACTTTCGGAGGAATATACCTCCGGTCACTATACTGTGCCCACGGTAGGCGCAGGTACGGTCAATACTGAGTTTGAGACTCTGACGGGGATGTCTCTCAGATATTTCGGAACGGGTGAGTACCCTTACAAGGGTATTTTCAAGGAAAGGACCGGCGAATCCATCGCATACGTTCTCGAAAATCTGGGTCTGAAAGCCCACGCTGTACATAATAATTACGCAACCTTCTACAGCCGCAAAAAAGTCTACGCCAACCTTGGTTTCAGCGACTTCACATCCAGCGAATATATGAACAATCAGGATGATCTGAATGAGATCGGCTGGATGAGGGACAGGACCCTGATACCGTATATCGAGGACTGCCTTGATTCGACGAAAGGAAACGACTTTGTATTCGCGGTCTCAGTGCAGGGACACGGTGCATATCCTACGGCAGAGCTTCTTGAAGAACCCGAGATACAGGTAACCGGCGCAGAGACCATAGAAGCAAATTATCAGTGGGAATATTACGTGAACCAGCTTCACGAAATGGATAAGTTCGTAAAAGACCTCATAGACGATGTAAGAGAACGCGGCGAGCCTACTGTCATCATGTTCTACGGCGACCATCTGCCGACCCTCGGGCTTAAAGACAGTGACCTTAAGGAGACCACCATTTATCAGACTGATTACGTAGTCTGGGACAATATCGGGCTCGAGCATCATCCCGGAAAGGATATCCATGCCTACCAGGCTGTGGCTGCTCTGTTCGACAGCATAGACCTTCACGTAGGAGAAATGTTCAGGTTCCACCAGACGTCACAGGATAAGGGATCCTATCAGCTGGATCTTCAGACTCTCCAGTATGATATGCTTTACGGTGAAAGCTATATCTTCGGCGGAAAGAATCCCTACAAGAAGAAAAAGATGGTTATGGGTATTGACCCCATATCAATCAGGTCTGTCAGGAAGACCTCGGGCGAGTTCTACTACGTATACGGATGGAACTTCACACAGTCCAGCAAGGTATTTGTGAACGGTGAAGTTTACCCGACGTACTATCTGGACAGCAATAAACTGCTGGTAAATGAGCTCGTGATCACTGAGGACAGTTTCATAAAGGTCGGCCAGCTGAGCAACTCCGGGTCCGGTAAGTATCTCAGCTATTCCGCACCGTACTTTTTAAACGTTAAATAAGAAAAAACAAACAGAAACATAGAATATCCCGGGAACGGTTCAGATTCCCGGGATATTTTTATTGCATCCTGATAAATTACAAAATATTGGAATTAATTCCATAAATTTGGAATGATTTATTCCAGAATAATGGAAATTTTATGAGCCCGATTCCGGCTGTTGGTGAGCGAATACAATAAATGCTGTGAATATACTCACAATATGATGTGAAATCAATAAAATAACGCTGCAAAAGGATTGGTTAATTATTTGGCATGCTTGTTGCTCTATAGATTGACAGTAAATAAACAAATATCCAACAGTCATTAAGGAGGAAAAACAATGTTAGCAGTTTTAGGATTTGCCACTGTTGTACTGATGCTTGCTCTGATCATGACAAAGAAGCTTTCACCTCTGGTAGCGCTCATCGCGGTACCCATCGTAACCGGAATCATCGCTTGCTTCTTCTTTGTTACTGATCCTGAGAATGCACCCGGGATCATCGATCCTGCAACCAATTTCAAAAGTTTAGGCGGATTTATCACAGGTTCCGCAGGTATCGGTTCTGTTGCAGCAACAGGCGTAATGTTCATCTTCTCGATCCTGTTCTTCGGGATCCTCACAGATGCAGGTACATTCAGACCCATCATCAAAAAGATCCTGAATGTCGTAGGTACCGATCCCGTCAAGATCTGTATCGGCACAGTATTTCTTGCATCAATAGTTCATCTCGACGGTTCAGGCGCTGTAACCTTCCTCATCTGCATCCCGGCACTTCTGCCGCTCTATGATGCTCTTAAGATGAGAAGGACAACGCTGGCTACTCTCGTTGCTCTTGCAGCAGGTACCATGAACGTACTTCCCTGGGGCGGCCCCACCATCAGAGCAGCTACAGCTTTAGGAGAGGAAAACCCTGCAGCATTCTTCATGCCCGATCTCCCCGCAGTAATCGCAGGTATCGTAGCAGTATTCGTTATCGCATTCTTCCTCGGAAAAGCTGAAAAGAGCCGAATCGCCAATAGCGAAGGAGGAGCACTTGCAGCATATGTTGAACCCGAGCTTTCAGAAGCTGAAAAGGCTCTCCTGAGACCCAAGAACTTCTGGATCAACGTTCTTCTGATCGTTGCAGCCATTCTCTGCCTGCTCTTCTCAGGTTTTGCACCTGCAGTAGTATTCATGGTATTCTACGTACTTGCGACCCTCATCAACTATCCTAAGGTAAAGGATTCCAAGGAAAGAGTTGACGCTCATGCAAAGGCTTGCCTCATGATGTGCTCTGTACTGTTCGCAGCTGGATGCTTTACAGGTATCATGAAGGGAACGGGAATGATCACAGCTATGGCATCAGCACTCGTAGACATCATCCCTCAGGCCCTCGGACAGTTCTTCCCTCTGATCGTAGGTATCATCGCTACACCCGCTTCACTGCTCTTCGACCCCGACTCTTTCTACTATGGAGTTCTTCCGGTCCTGGCAGAGACAGCAAAGGGATTCGGCGTTGCATCTGCTGACGTCGGCAGAGCAGCTATCCTCGGACAGATGACCCTCGGTTTCCCGATCTCACCTCTTACCGCATCCACATTCCTGCTGATCGGTCTTTCAGGAGTTGAACTCGGTGAACACCAGAAAAAGACTCTGCCTCTTGCATGGCTCGTATCAATAATCATGCTGGTAGTCGCTATCATTACCGGTGCAGTCGCAATATAAGATATTGATAAGAAAGGTTTAATGATATGAAAAAAATCAGAATCGGCTCCGGAGCCGGCTACGCGGGAGACCGCGTGGAACCCTCCCTGGAACTTATAGAAAAAGGGAATCTTGATTACATAAGCTATGAGTGCTTAGCTGAGAGAACTATCGCTATCGGACAGCAGGCCAAGCTTAAGGATCCTACAAAAGGATACAACGGACTTCTCGAGCACCGCATGGAAAAGGCTCTCCCTCTCTGCTGGGAGCACAAGGTCAAGCTCATCACCAATATGGGAAGCGCTAACCCCGTAGCTGCTGCTAAAAAATGCGTTGAGATCGCAGAAAAGCACGGACTTAAGGGAATGAAGATCGCATGCGTAACAGGCGACGATCTCCTTCCTGTCATCGATAAGTACATGGATACCGAAGTATGGGAGACTCATGAGGCTCTCAGCAAACTTCCCGGGACCATCGTATCAGCAAACGCATATCTTGGAGTTGAAGGTATCATCAAAGCTCTCGAGCAGGGTGCTGACGTCGTAATCACAGGCCGTGTGGCTGACCCCGCTATTTTCATGGCTCCCGCTATTTATGAGTTCGGATGGGCAATGGATGACTGGGATAAGCTCGGCAAGGGAACGATGATGGGACATCTGCTGGAGTGCGGCGGTCAGGCAACAGGCGGATACTATGCAGAACCCGGCAAAAAGGACGTTCCCGGAATGGGACACCTGGGATTCCCTCTCGCAGAGATATACGAAGACGGATCTTTTGCGATCACAAAGGTAGAAGGTTCCGGCGGAATGGTAACACCTTCCACCCTGTCCGAGCAGATCGTTTATGAGATCCACGATCCTGAGAAGTATATCACACCTGACGTAGTGGCAGATTTCAAGCAGGTCAAGTTCACCGAAGTTGAAAAGGATTACGTAAAGGTAGAAGGCGCTACCGGTTATCCTAAGACCGATACTTTCAAGTGCTCCATTGGCTATAAGGATTGCTTCATCGGAGACGGCGAGATCAGCTACGGCGGACCCGGCTGTCTTGAAAGAGCAAAACTTGCAATCGAGATCCTCAAAGAGAGACTTGAACTCGTAGCCCCCGGTCAGTTTGATGAATTCAAATACGACATCATCGGCTGCAACAGCCTCTATTGGAATCCGGACTTTAAGTATAATGAAGAACCCTCCGAGGTCAGAGTCCGCGTAGCGGGCAGAGCTTCTTCCAAAGCTGTGGCTGACCTTGTACCGAACGAAGTCGAAGCCCTCTACACAAACGGCCCTGCAGGCGGCTGCGGAGCAGTTAAGAGGACCAGAGACATCGTCTCTGTCGCATCCATCCTGATCGACAGGAATGACGCGGTTCCTCAGGTAGAGATCTTCACAGTTTAAGGGAAATGGAGGTAAAGATATGAAATTATATGAACTTGCACACTCCCGTACAGGCGATAAAGGCAATATTTCCAACGTTTCACTGATCGCATACGATCCTGCTGATTATGAAATGCTGAAAGAGAAAGTTACACCGGAAAGAGTAAAAGAACACTTTAAGGGTATGGTAAAGGGCGAAGTCGTACGCTATGAACTTCCCAACATCTGTGCGCTCAACTTCGTAATGCAGGCTGCCCTCGGAGGCGGAGTTACCAGATCTCTCTCTGTTGACATGCACGGAAAAGGTTTTTCCTCATATCTTCTTGACATGGAAATATAATCAGGAAATATGAAATATAATAGAGCTTGAAGAAGGACGGATCCCGTCCTTTTTCTTGTTTTTTGAAAAGATTTTCCAAAATATTGGAAATATATGCCCGGTATGTGTATAATGGGACCGGGAGGGCAGAAGTAATGGAAAAGATAAAAAAGGCACTGGACAGCGTTGAACAGGGAATACTGGTCTGTAATGGAGAAGGCAGGATAGAATACTTTAATGACAGCTACGGGGAATTTGTCGGAAAAAAACTGGCAGATGTGAAGGGAAAGCATCTGACAGAACTGAGACCCGGAGCTGTAGCTCCAACTGTCCTTAAGACAGGGATACCGCTTCATTCTCTGCGCCGGAAAGAAAATGGCGAAGACTATTTTGCAGATATTTACCCGATCAGATCGGATGAGTGCGTCGTTGGCACCGTTTCCATCGTCACCAATCTGGATCATGCTAATTATCTGAGCGATCAGCTTTATGAACTCCGTAAGGAGGAAGACAGGCTTAAAGTACGAATGAGCCTGACTAACGGGACTCGCTATACGTTTGACAGCATACTGGGTGACAGCTTTGCGATACGAAACACCATCGAGCTGGCGAAGAGGATAGCAGGGTTTGACAGCGCCGTCCTGCTCCAGGGAGAGAGCGGTACCGGTAAAGAGCTGTTTTCCCAGGCGATACATAATGCCAGCAGCAGAAGGTCTGCACCGTTTGTCGCCATAAACTGCGCAGCTCTGAACAAGACGCTTCTGGAGAGCGAATTGTTCGGCTATGAAGAAGGAGCTTTCACAGGCGCTAAGAAGGGAGGCAAGGCGGGACTTTTCGAAGCTGCTGAAGGGGGAACTATTTTCCTGGATGAGGTCTCGGAGATGGACTACGACCTTCAGGCCAAACTGCTCAGGGTACTTCAGGAAAAGAAGATCCGCCGTATAGGCGGTATCAGGGAGATCAATACAGACGTAAGGGTGATCTGTGCATGCAACGTAGATATAAATCAATATATCACTGATAAAAAATTCCGTTCGGATCTCTTTTACCGCATCTCGGTGGCACCTATATACGTGCCGCCTCTCAGGGAGCGAAGGCTTGATATCCCCGTACTGGCCAGGAGGTTCCTGGATTCTGCGGAGATCCAGTATAAGAGAAACTATAAGATGACTGAAGATGCCAAGCAGCTGATGATGAGCTACACCTGGCCCGGAAATATCCGTGAACTGAAGAATGCTGTCGAGTATTCAGCCATGATGGCAAGGGACGGCATTATCGACGTGAAATGCCTTCCGCTCAGTATCACCTTAAGAAATGCAGCAGACGGATACTTAGGAGAAGAGCTGATTACGGAAGACATGAATACCGATGAGTATGCAGCAATGGATACCGCGGATATCGACATCTCAGGATCAGAAACGCTTGCTGAACTCGTGAACTCATTTGAAAAGCGTGCGATAAAGCGGGCAGTCAAACTGTACGGCAATACGACTGAAGGGAAAAGAAAGGCGGCGAAGGCCCTCGGTATATCCCTCTCATCGCTTTACTCAAAACTCGGAAAGAAATGACATGCGACGCTTAAGACGGTCAGTCAATACGAAAAAACCTCCGGAATGATGTTTCCGGAGGTTTTTGTATAACTAACGGTTATGATTCCGTGGCTGCATCTTTATTGACTGGACAATAGCCGCGGGAGAAAAACATAACTGAATCCTGTATTAACAAATTCCTTTCATTTGTGTTATAATACCTGTTGTAACGAAAGATCTTGAAAGGAAGGACATTAAAGTGAGCATTTACGATGAGATAGAATTGTTCGACTGCCCCTACTGCGGAGGTCCCGGTATGCTCGAAGAGGAGCACGGCTGGAGCTGGTACGTGGTCTGCGCAGACTGCGGAGCCCACAGCGGTTTCTGTGAGTACAAGGGTGAAGAGGACAGGCTTGAAGCTGCGAAGAAGGCGGCTTATGTCTGGAACCTGGGAAAGGTAAGAAATCCGAAGCCCAGCGACTGATATTTGGCGTAAAATACATAAATGATATTAAACGTACAAATTACAGTCCCCAAATCTTCAAAAAACAGTCACATTGAAGGGTTATATTAAAATTGCAAGAGATAAGAAAACTAAACTTTTTCATAATTCCTTTCCAAAAAACCTTTCAAAACGAATAAAGAATGAATAATCGATGAAACGACTCAGCCTCCGGAGTGATGACCCGGAGGCCCTGTTATTTTTTGCGCCGGTGCCTGTGCGGATTGAATAAAGACAGACGCTGTGATAAAATCGAAGCATGAAATACTTGATCAGAACAAAACAGGATATGGAGGACCTGATAAACGAGTGGGGGTTCCTGCCGTTTTTCAGGTGCAGGATAGAGGGCTTCTCCGTGGAGGAACTGGCGGACCCTGCGATCTGGTACGCTGAAGGAGACTTCAGGGTCTGGGACTGGAAGGGTCCTGTCATCAGGGACACGGGCTGCGGGTACGGAAAGTTTTTTGAGAAAAAAGCCGCCTTCGTCAGCAAAGAATGGTTCCCGGACTTCGCCAACTACAGAAGGGACGGCTACGACTACGAGGGAATGATCGGAGACGAGCTGGTGAGCTATAACGATATGAAGCTCTACGAGCTGGTAGAAGCAAACGAGCCGGTACTTACCAAGGGCCTCAAGGCTCTCGGAAACTACAGAAAGGGCGGGAACAAAGGCTTCGACACCATCATCACCCGCCTTCAGATGCAGACCTTCGTGCTGGTTAACGACTTCAAATATATGACGGACAAGTACGGCCGTGAATACGGCTGGGGCGTTGCGGAATACGCCACCCCGGAGAAATTCTTCGGAGAAGGTTTCTATGAGAAGACCTACTGCAAGGAACCGGAGGAATCCTACGAGAAACTGTTCAGACATATCTCGGGACTGTTCCCGAATGCCAGAGAGGCGGATATAAGGAAGGTCCTAGGATGATCAATAAAAAAATAGACCCGAAAGGGTCTATCTTTTATTTGATCTTCTCCAGATGTTTTGCTTTTCGGCTGCTGCTATCAGTTCATCCCTGAAGTCGGGATGTGCCAGGGATATCAGCATTTCGGCTCTTTCCCAGGTGCTCCTTCCCACCAGGTTCACACAGCCGTATTCGGTCACCATGAAGTAGGCCTGGGTACGGGGGGCTGTGGCGATATCACCCTCCAGGGTGGGTTTGATCCTGGAATGCTTGATGCCGTTTCTGTCAGTGTAGGTGGAGGTCAGGCAGATGAATCCCTTGCCGCCTTTGGATAGGGCGGCGCCCTCAAGGAAGTCCAGCTGACCGCCTGTTCCCGATATCTGGCGCGTCCCGCGGCTCTCGGAACTTATCTGTCCGTAGAGGTCCACCTCAACGCAGTTATTTATGGATACTACGTTATCTATGCTTCCGATGACCCTCACGTCGTTCACGTAGGTGAGGGGCGCTATGATCACCGTAGGGTTGTCGTCCACCCAGTCATACATCTCCTTCGTACCGAAGACGATTCCGGTCATGCCCTGGCCTCTGTGGAGATTGAGGCATTTGTTGGTAAGCTTGCCCGCCTTGTACAGCTGATAATATGCATCTCCCAGAAGCTCGGTATGCATTCCGAGATCCTTGAGATCCGACTCCGCCAGCTTGGCGCCCACCACGTTGGGAAGGCTTCCGATTCCGAGCTGAAGGGAGGCTCCGTCGTGGATATGCTCCAGAAGGTGGTCCGCTATCATTTCTTCCTCGGGAGTGGTCTGAGGGATGGGGAACTGAGGAAGTTCTCCGTGCTCGCCTTCGACTACGCAGTCGACTTCATCAATATGTATGACCTGATCGAAGCCTCCGCAGATCTTGGGGAGATTCTCGTTGACTTCCAGTATGACGATGTCTGCCTTGTCCAGGATGGCCTTGGCGACGCCGGTTGCGCAGGACAGGTTGAAGTATCCGTGGCGGTCCATTGGACACACGGACATCATGGCCACGTTCACCTCCAGGAAGTGCTTGTAGTAGAGGCCGTTTCTCGAAAACAGCATGGGTATGAAGCTGCAGAGCCCCTTGTCCGCAAGCTTTCTCTCGTATGCGGAGAAATGCCAGCTGTTATAGCAGAAGTGCTCGCCTTTAGGGTCTGCTTCGACTATCCTGATTGGACCGAAGCAGAGGCTTCCTCTGACCTTTACATCGTAGAGCTCGTCCACGCGCTTCGCGAGAGCTTCGTCCAGAAGATGGGGGAAGCAGACATTTGCCGTGTAGTCCACCCAGTCTCCGCTCTTCACAAGCTTTACCGCCTCATCGGGTGTGCGGAGCTTTCTTTTATATTCAGCATAAAAATCCTTCATTTCGTTCTTTGCTCCTGTGTAAGAGATGCGCAAAGTATGTTTTGCGCTAACTAGATTATAATGTAAAAAGATTCACATTTCCATTATAAATGATGATATAATGGAGTAAATCTTTAGAAGAGGAGATATGAAATGAGTTCATTCAGGAATTTAAGGATCGTAGACAATTTCTATCAGACCTCGGCATTCTTTCCCATGCCGACGGTGGTCATCAGCACGTTAAATGACGACGGAAGCCTGAACCTGGGATCTTACTCCCTTTGCTTCCCTTACTATATAGCAGGAAAGGGCAGATATGCCATGCTCCTGGAATGCAGGAACACATCCAACACCTGCCATAACCTTCTTAAGAGGGGCAAGTGCGCCATCAACTTCATTCCCGACGACAGGAAGTACTTCAAGGAAGCTGTGAGACTCGGTTATCCCGGACCTTCCGAGGAGAAGATGAAGCAGAATCTCTTCACCATGGAAGACGGCCAGGCAGGTCCCGGCGAAGCGGACCGCCCTCAGGTCATCGCAGAGGCCTTCCAGGTCTTCGAGTGCACCTGGAACAAGGAACTTGAGAATGCAGGAAAGTTCTCAGCGGATGATATTGACGACGGACATCCCGGCCCATATAATGACTTTAACGGCATCACGTCCAAGTACGGCGCCCACTTCATACTGAACATCGATGATATCCTTATGAAGGATGAGTATTACAATGCCATCGTGGACGGCGTGAATAAGAACAACTTCCCGCCGGTGCCCGTGGACTACGGCTACCGCGATTCCACGAATTTCTGGTACACCCAGTTCCCGAAGGGATTCAAAAAACCCATCTCGGAGCCTATCCCTGCGCCCAAGGAAGTTGACATCGCATCCATCAAGTACGCTGCTAACCGCTGTGACGATACCATCAAGTTCACCGACGAAGCCCTGATGAACTTCGTCAAGGTGCCCAGACCCTTCCTGAAGACTGTTCTGAACGGCTGCGTAGCCTGGGCTAAGGAAAACAACGTGACTCTCATAACTGACGAGCACGTCAAAATCATAAACGACAAACGCAAACAGGAAAAAGAAAACAGAAAGTAGTAATGCAGAAAACAACCGAAGCCAACGTCAAAAGATCACAAACGAAGCTTCTCCTTCAGTTCCTGGAGGGCAGTAAGCTTCTTTTTGTGCTGAGCATTTTAAGCTCGGCCCTGATGACTTTGGTGGACATGCTGAACCCTCAGATCATCAGAGGGACCATAGATAACGCCATAGGCGGCAAGGAATCACAGTTCCCGGAATGGGTGAACTCCGTCGTGGAAGACCTGGGAGGTTTCAGTCATATAGGTCAGAACCTTTGGATACCGGCTTTGGCTATAGCCTGCCTGGGACTGATCAGGGTGGCTGCCCAGTTCGGAACCACCATGCTTAACACCGCGGGTTCCGAAGTTCTGGTGAAGAACATGAGGGATACCCTCTTTTCACATATCTCGAGGCTTCCCTATGCCTGGCACATGAAGAACAGCACCGGAGACATCATCCAGCGCTGCACCACGGACGTAGACAGGATAAGGACCTTCGTGGCTGAACAGCTGACCACCGTATTCAGGATAACCATACTGATAGCCATGTCGCTTTATTTCATGTTCAGCATGAACGTGAAAATGGCAATTATCGCTACCGTTCCCATCCCCATCATCCTCGCATATTCAGTGCTCTTCAGAAAGGAGATGCACACTGGATTCAAGGAGTGCGATGAGAACGAGGGACTCGTCTCCAACATAGTTCAGGAGAACCTGACGGGAGTCAGGGTGGTCCGCGCCTTTGCAAACGAAAAACTGGAGAAGGAGCGCTTCAAAAAACAGAACGACTACTACTGCAGCCTTTGGGTGCACATGGGTCACGTCATAGGCAAGTTCTTCTCCATTCAGGATATACTTTGCGGTCTCCAGATCTTGCTGGTGACGGTATTCGGAGCGGTTCTCGCAGTTAAAGGTGAGATGACTTCCGGCGAATACGTGGCCTTCGTATCGTATAACGGCATGCTGAGTTTCCCCATAAGGAGGCTCGGAAGGATGCTTTCAGAGATGGCAAAGGCGGGAGTTTCCCTTGACAGACTTGCCTACATCATGGATTCAGAAGAGGAACACGACCGTCCGGGAGCAGCTGACTATGACATGACGGGAGACATCCGTTTCGAGGGCATAACCTTCTGCTATGAAGAGGGTCATGACATATTGAAGGATATAAATATAGAGATACCTGCGGGATCCACCCTGGGCATCCTCGGAGGAACCGGTTCCGGAAAGAGCACGCTGATGCTCCTTCTGGACAAGCTCTACGATATACCGGAGGGCCGCGGCAGAATAACCATCGGCGGAGTGGATATCAGGGATATCAGGACCCAGCACCTCAGAAAAAACATCGCGATGGTGCTTCAGGAGCCATATCTCTTCTCCAGATCGTTAAAAGACAATATTGGAATAGCCAACGAACATCTGCAGTTAAAGGACATAGAAAGGGCCGCTGAAGCTGCGTGCCTTACTGAAGCGATCGAAGGTTTCAGTGAAGGCTACGACACCTTCGTGGGAGAGAGGGGAGTGACCCTTTCAGGAGGACAGAAGCAGAGGACAGCGATTGCCCGTGCACTCACTCAGGACGCGCCCATCATGATACTTGACGATTCTTTGTCCGCGGTGGATAACAAGACGGACGCCAGGATCAGGGCTTCCCTTGAGGAGAGGTTCGGAACGGCTACGATCATCATAATCTCACACAGGATAACGACCCTGTCCAAGGCGGACAAGGTGGTGGTCCTGGACAAGGGCAGGATCACAGAGCAGGGAACGCCTGAGGAACTCAAGACCGCAGGCGGCATATATCAGAAGATATATGAGATCCAGCTCGGAATAAGCGGAGAGGAGGTGCGCCATGACTGATAAAAGATCGGACACGAAACAAAAGCGCATAGCTCTTCCTTTCTTCGGCATCCCGAGGATACTTCCCTTTGCGAAACCATATAAAAAGCAGTTCATAGGACTGGTCACGGCGCAGATACTTTGCAGTATTTCGGATGTCCTGAGGCCGGTGCTCCAGAAGTTCGCCCTTGACCACTTCGTCAGGGAGTCAACGCTTGACGGCATAGTTCCGTTCGCGTTTGTATACGTGCTTCTCATAGTGCTGACGGCTGTAATCAGCTACTTCGGAGTCAAGGGC
Organism: uncultured Eubacteriales bacterium; assembly: GCA_902780845.1. Lineage (GTDB taxonomy): Bacteria > Bacillota > Clostridia > Peptostreptococcales > Anaerovoracaceae > RUG754. The sequence continues at coordinate 7,293 of CACZGZ010000001.1, read as the reverse complement.
TGTCTTGCCACCGAGGTCAGCATGGACAGGGATATGAGGGATAAGGCCTTCGCTCACCTTCAGGAACTGTCCTTCGACTACTACAATCAGAACAGCGTGGGCTACATCCACGCAAGGGTCATGAGCGATACCTCGAGGATAGGTGAGCTCTTCACCTGGCAGCTCTTCGACGGAACGTATTTTGCGCTTTATGTGCTGGGCGCTGCGGTTGTAATGCTGGGCATCGACGTGAAACTCACCGGGCTGGTATTCCTGGTGGTGCCCGTGATCATCGTGCTTTTCGCCTTCTTCCAGGGAAGGCTCTTCGACCTGCATCACCAGATCAGGGAGATAAACTCCACCATCACGGGAAACTTCAACGAGGGAATAACCGGGGCCAAGACCATCAAGTCCCTGGCCATCGAGGAAAAGACCGACGAGGAGTTCATGAAGGAGACCTCCCACATGAAGAGGAAGGTCATGCAGTCCGCAAGGACCTACGGAGCCTTCTCCATGATCACGAACATGGCTTCGTCCTGCGCACTGGCTCTGGTGCTCTGGAAGGGCGGGATCCTTGCAGCTGATCAGGTAGGAACCTTCTCACTCTTCATGAGCTACGCACAGGATCTGATGGAGCCCGTCAGATGGCTTGTGGAAGTGCTGGCGCTTCTGGTACAGGCTCAGGTAAATATCGGAAGGTTCACGGACCTGCTTAACCTGAAGCCAACTGTCACAGACAGCGAGGAAGTCATCGCAAAATACGGCGACTGCTTCGATCCGAAGACTGAAAACTGGGAACCCATCAAGGGAGATATAGAATTCGAACACGTGGATTTCAAATATCCGGACGGTGACGAGTATATTTTGGAAGACTTTAACCTTAAGATACCGTTTGGAACAAACGTGGCGATCGTCGGCGAGACGGGAGCGGGAAAATCCACCCTGGCGAACATCATCTGCAGGTTCTACGAGCCGACTCGCGGGAGACTTCTGATCGACGGAAAGGACGCCAGGGAGCGCTCACAGCTCTGGCTCCATTCGGCTCTCGGATACGTGCTTCAGGCGCCGCACCTTTTCTCGGGGACCATCAGGGACAACATGATTTACGGAAAGCCTGATGCGACGGAGGAAGAGATACAGCGCGCCATCGGACTGGTGTCGCTGGAAGGCGTTCTCGATAAACTTGAGAAGGGGATAGAGACAGATGTCGGAGAAGGAGGGGACCTTCTTTCGACGGGAGAAAAGCAGCTTATATCTTTTGCGAGAGCGATAATCGCAGATCCGAAGATCGTGGTGCTGGACGAAGCGACGGCTTCCGTGGACACCATTACGGAACAAAAGATCCAGGCCGCAATCGACCAGGTAATAAAGGGAAGGACATCCATAGTGATCGCCCACAGGCTGTCTACCGTAAAGAACGCCGATATCATCCTGGTCGTGGACGACGGAAAGATCGTAGAGCAGGGAAGACACGAGGAGCTGCTCGCAAAGAAAGGATACTACTACACCCTCTGGATGCGCCAGTACGAAGACGCAGCGATCTCAGAGGTGTGGGGGAAGAAATGAGCAGTTTGAGCAAGGGTATTTTGGGGAATGGACTGTTGGACATAGAAGGGGTTCCGGGATATAGGTCTTATTCTCTAAAAATCAAAAAATAGACCTATAATTTTGGAACTTATTCACAGAATGAATAGAAATAGTAGGTCTGATTTGTTGCTTTGATATTTTCAGACCTATTTTTCTTGCTATATTGTTCAAAAATCAGCAAAATAATAGGTCCTAATTGGGTATTTTGCAAAAGAAGACCTATCAGGTTTTTTTCAAATTAAAGATTATGAATAATCAGGAGGGAAACATGAACAACAATTTTAAAAATTTACTTGATGCCAGGAAAAGGTATCTTGAAGACGTTTTAGCTGAAAAGAAAGGTTTTATTGAACAATATCCCGATGGAAATCTGAGAACTATGACGTACAAAGGGTATACATCATATTATTCTGTCAGAAAAGGGATAAAAAAATACATTTCCAGAAAAGATGTCGAAACTATAAAGAAACTTGCTCAAAAGGATTATGATCTAAAAATCTTAAATGCTGCCGAAGAGGAACTGCGGCTTCTGGATGAGATGATAGAGCAGCAAATGAGTTCCGCTGAAGAGATCTACAACTCGCTCTCGCCGGTCAGACAGAAACTGGTCACGCCGGTCAGACTCCCTGATGACGAGTTCATCAGGCAATGGCTGGAGAGCAAAAAATGCGAACCCATGGGATTTGATGACAATGACCCTGAGATTCTTACGGCGGAAGGCTACAGGGTCAGATCAAAATCAGAACAACTCTGGGCGGACTCATTTGATAGGTTCAACGTGCCTCATGTCTTTGAACCGAAGCTGTACCTGAAGGGTAAAGGCTGGGTGAGACCTGATTTCGTCGGGCTTAATGTTCGGGAGCGCAAAGAGATCTGGGTCGAGCATTTTGGTATGATGGACAGCCTGTCATACGCAAATGATAACGTTTTTAAACTTCATATTTATGAAAGAAATGGCTTTGTTCTTGGAGATGATCTGCTCATAACCTTGGAGACAAGAAAATTTCCACTGGAGGTCAAATCTGTAGAAGAACTAATCAGGAAACATTTCCTATAAAAAAGCTACCGGCACGCCGGTAGCTTTATTCGTTTTGATTTGGATTATTTTGCCAGCTCGTACAGGGCTTCTGCGAAGATCTTGGTGCTGGTCACCATGTCTTCGATGTCGATGTACTCGTTGGGCTGGTGGCAGAGGTCGACTTCGCCGGGGAAGACCGGGCCGAAGGCCACTGTGTTCGGCACCGCTCTGGCGTAGGTGGCGCCTCCCATTGTGATGGGCTTGGCGTCGTGCTGACCTGTGTATTTTTTGTAGATGTCCATGAGGGTCACTACAAGAGGATCGTCGGCAGGCTTGTAAAGCGGGCCCGCTCCGGTATTCTCGGTGATCTCCCAGCCGAAGGGGTCGCAGACCTTGTGTACGCCTTCCATGACCTGTTCAAGGGTGAAGGTCACGGGGTAACGCACGTCGATCACCAGCTTGGCCTGATCGTTCTCGATCTCGGCGATGCCTGCGTTAAGGGTAAGCTTGCCGGAGGGCTCATCCTCGAAAGGTATGCCGAACCTTTCTCCGTTGATATCGAATCCCAGGCGGTCGTTAAAGAAACCGATTATGTCGTTGGCGTCCTTCTGGGCGAATTCTTTGGATCCGAGCATATCGAAGAGGACTGAGATCGCATTTGTTCCGAGCTCCGGTGTGGATGCGTGGGCGGAGACGCCTTTTGCGGTGATCTCTGTGACCTTATCTCCGTAGGCTATCACTGCTTTTGCGCTGTCGGGGACGGCGTTGGAAACGGTGCCGCCTTTAAGGGAGATGAGTCTTAAGCCGCCTTCTCCTGAAAGGTCGATCTTCTTCGTGAGGTTGAAGGAGATCATGCCCTTTTCACCGTGGATCACGGGGAACTCAGCGTCGGGGGAGAAGCCCGCAACGGGAGCCTTCTCGCGTTCCATATAGTACTCCATGCCGTACCAGTTTGTCTCCTCGTCAAGACCCAGCATCACGCGGATGGTCTTTGTGGGTTCGAAGCCTGCTTCCTTTAAGGCTTTGACCGCATAGTAGCCTGCGAGAAGGGGTCCTTTGTCATCGATGGTGCCTCTTCCGTACATCTTTCCGTCTATGATCTCGGCCTTGAAGGGATCAGTGTTCCAGTTGGCGGGGTCTCCTGCGGGGACCACGTCGAGGTGTCCGACCACTGCGATAAGATCGTCCGTCTTACCCGGGAAGTCCAGGTGACCGCCCTGGTTGTCAACGTTCTTTGTGATGAAACCGTCCTTTTCGGCCTTGGCCATCATGAACTCGTAAGCTCTCTGGACCTCGGCACCGTAGGGATAGTCGCCATCCGGAGCGGATACCACAGAGGGTATGGCTACCAGATCAGCCAGGGTCTGAAGCATCTCTTCCTTGTTATCTTCTATTATCTTTATATAATCTTTCATATTTTCTACCGTTATTCTAAAAAAATTGCAGGGCAGCAGTTTACTGCCCTGCATGAAGATTTTTTATACCAGATGGATATAAGGCGCAATTGAGATTATCGCGGTGCCTACGATAAGCATCGGGATAAGTATCTTCAGCCATACCTTGAGGAATACGTTGTAAGGTACGTTGGCCATTTCGCAGATACCCATGTTTGTGGATTCAGGATAGAATCCGCAGATGAAGTTGATACCTAATGTAAATGCTGAGATGAGTAATGCCTGTCCGCCTACTGAACCTACTGCGGAGTTTGCAAAGAGTGCCATTGCAACAGCTCCGAAGATAGGCATCGTGATTCCGGATACGCCGGAGGTGGACTGCAGGAAGATACCGATGAGGAGGTAAGCAACTACTGCAGCGATTACGAATGCCCAGAGAGGTACGGATGTCAGAGCGTTCTGGATCCAGTAAATGAAGGTGATGCTCATGCCGTATGTTCTGTCACCCATGAAGATGGAGATACCTCTGGAGGTAGCAAGTACGAGTACTACGCCTACCAGGTCAGCAGCACCCTGTGTGAAGGTCTTTACCCATTCCTTTTCGGGCATCTTGTTGATGAAGCCGATAACTACGGCACCAAGCAGCCATACTGCTGAGAACTCAACAAAGTACCACCATGCGAATTCGGTGAAGTTGGGTATGCCGAGGAACTTACCGATAACGGAATCGCTCAGAGCATACTTGAATGCATTGATACCGTCGAACAGGGTACCGTTGGCGGTCTCGATGGAATCCCAGGGAACGTAGCCCAGAACGCAAAGAAGGATAACGATACCGAATACTACCAGTGACCAGATCCTCTTGGGAGTGAGTTCCACCAATTCATTCGTGCTGGCTTCTTCGTGAGCGATGTTCATCTCTACTCCGTAAACGGGAGAGGCCTGAGGGTTGTCTTTTACTTTCTTAGCGTATCTCAATACGTAGAGGATACCCATTACGAGGATGACCACATAGAGCACAAGTCTCAGAAGGATGCCGTCTCCGATGGAAAGCTCGGGGTTGCCGATGGCGGCAACTGCGGCTCCGACTGCATAGGGGTTAACTACGTCAGCCATATTACCTGCGATGGTACCGATCATGATTACCAGGAAGCCTGTGATGGAGTCATATCCTGCTGCCACGAACATGGGCAGGATGATAAGTGCGTAAGCGGGCATCTCTTCCCATGCTCCGTATACTGTACCCATGAGAGAGAATACGATCATGAGGATGATGATGAGGGTGCTTCCTTTGAACTTTCTTAAAAGTCCGCCGATAGCTGCGTCCATGGCGCCTACCTTGGTCAGGACTGCGATGAGACCTCCGGATACCAGGATGGCGGATGCGACTTCAACAGCATCTGTCATACCGTTGATAGGAGCGGTGAAAAGGTCCCAGAGTCCTACCGGGCTTGTTCCTGCATTTTCGATCACATTGCCGTCTTCATCAAAAGCAGCGTTGAAGACGATCTCTTTTTCGCCTGCGTCATTCTCAATTACCACAGATGTGGGCACGAACCATGTCATGATCCCTACGATGATGAGGAAGATCATTACGATGGTCAATGCCGTAGGCATTTTGAATGCTTTCTTCATTAGAATAATCTCCTTTCAGATAATACCTTTTAGATGTGTATGCCGTTTTAGTATAAAGTTGCAATATCGGCAATATTTATAAGAGAGTATATCATATTTTTACAAAATAATTAACATAATACATGAAAAATTTTTTGCAGTTGGTATAACAGTTGTGTATTGTACTATTTTTGTATACATTGCTCGGGTTTCTTGACAATAACACACTAAAGTACTAAAATTTATTAAACGGAGATACTATCCGGGTTTTATTATTTTTTCCCATATCCGTTTTTTATCAGGATAGTATCACATATGGGAGGAAAGGAATCATATTATGGAAGCTTTCAATGATTTTCTAGTGAAGATCGACGATTTCGTATGGGGGCCTTTCATGCTCATCATACTCGTCGGTACAGGTATCTACCTGACGTTCAGGTGTGGATTCCTGTCATGGCGTACATTAGGATACGCTATCAAATCAACTTTATCCAAAGAAGCTCGTGTGGCTGAGGGTGAAGGAGACGTTTCTCCTTTCGCAGCTCTCTGTACAGCTCTTGCTGCTACCATCGGTACCGGAAACATCGCCGGTGTTGCATCAGCGCTTGCAGCAGGCGGTCCCGGAGCTTTAGTCTGGATGTGGATCTCAGCTGCATTCGGACTCACTTCCAAGTTTACTGAGTGTGCGCTTGCTCTTCGTTATCGTACACAGAACGATAAGGGCGAGATGCTCGGCGGACCAATGGTTACCATGGAAAGAGGTATTCCCGAGGTTTACGGCGAGAAGGCAAAAGGATTCGGAAGATTCCTTGCTATCTGCTTCGCAGTATTCGCTGTAATCGCATCATTCGGTATCGGTAACCTTACACAGGGCAACTCCATCGCATCCGCATTCAATACTGTATCCGGCGTAAGCCCTTATGCAGTAGCTGCTGTAGTATTCATCCTGGTACTCGTAGTAGTAATCGGAGGTATCCAGTCCATCTCCAGAGTATCATCTCTGGTAGTTCCTGCAATGGCTATCCTCTACTTCGTATCTGCTCTTGTTGTTATCATCATTAACATCAAGGTTCTTCCTCAGGCTATCGTAGACATGTTCAGAATGGCATTCTCCGTTCAGGCTGTTGGAGGCGGTGTTGCAGGTTCCGTAGTAGCAGGCATGATGCAGGCTATGAGAAAGGGTGTTGCTCGTGGATGCTTCTCCAATGAGGCTGGTATGGGTTCCGCTGCTATCGCAGCAGCTGCCACCACTTCCAAGGACTACATCAAGCAGGGTTACATTTCCATGACCGGTACATTCTGGGATACCTTCATCGTATGTTCCGTAACCGGACTTTCCATCCTGACATCCGGCGTTATGGAGAACGTAAACGATGCATCCGGAAAGATCGTGCTTCAGGGTGCACCTCTTACCATCGCAGCATTCCAGTCCGTACTCGGACAGGCAGGTGCATGGATCGTAGCTATCTCACTTGCACTCTTCGCATTCTCCACCATCCTCGGTTGGGAATACTACGGTGAGAAAGCTCTTGAGTATCTCACAAAGAGCACCAACGTCACACTGGCATACAGAATCGTATTCTCCGCAGTTTCCTTCATCGCTTGCATCACAGCCTTCGATATCGCATGGAACATCTCCGATATCTTCAACGCTCTGATGATCATCCCTAACGCTATCTGCATGATACTCCTTTGCGGACC